>NZ_RJNU01000014.1:0-36613 GCF_003942695.1 Streptococcus mitis | reverse complement strand
TGAGGTTTTCTTGGTATTTGATAGATATTCAATTTTGAGTAGGTATTACTCAGAGTTAAGTGACGATAGCCTAGGAGATACACCTGTACCCATGCCGAACACAGTAGTTAAGCCCTAGAACGCCGGAAGTAGTTGGGGGTTGCCCCCTGTGAGATATGGAAGTCGCTTAGCTCGAGGGAGTTTAGCTCAGCTGGGAGAGCATCTGCCTTACAAGCAGAGGGTCAGCGGTTCGATCCCGTTAACTCCCATTTTAGCGGGTGTAGTTTAGTGGTAAAACTACAGCCTTCCAAGCTGTTGTCGCGAGTTCGATTCTCGTCACCCGCTTTGAACTTTGTTCAATTACCAAGTTTTTTAAACTTGGGCGCGTAGCTCAGGTGGTTAGAGCGCACGCCTGATAAGCGTGAGGTCGGTGGTTCGAGTCCACTCGTGCCCATTTATAAATATGGTCCGTTGGTCAAGGGGTTAAGACACCGCCTTTTCACGGCGGTAACACGGGTTCGAATCCCGTACGGACTATTTATTGGAGGATTACCCAAGTCCGGCTGAAGGGAACGGTCTTGAAAACCGTCAGGCGTGTAAAAGCGTGCGTGGGTTCGAATCCCACATCCTCCTTTTTATATTAACGCGGGATGGAGCAGCTCGGTAGCTCGTCGGGCTCATAACCCGAAGGTCGTAGGTTCAAATCCTGCTCCCGCAATTTGGCTCGGTAGCTCAGTTGGTAGAGCAATGGATTGAAGCTCCATGTGTCGGCGGTTCGATTCCGTCTCGCGCCATATTTTATTTATAACTTGGAAGGGTAGCGAAGAGGCTAAACGCGGCGGACTGTAAATCCGCTCCTTCGGGTTCGGGGGTTCGAATCCCTCCCCTTCCATTACTTTAGTTACGGGCATAGTTTAAAGGTAGAACTAAGGTCTCCAAAACCTTCAGTGTGGGTTCAATTCCTACTGCCCGTGTTAATATGATTATGGCGGGTGTGGTGAAGTGGTTAACACACCAGATTGTGGCTCTGGCATGCGTGGGTTCGATCCCCATCACTCGCCTATTTTATATTATTGGGGTATAGCCAAGCGGTAAGGCAAGGGACTTTGACTCCCTCATGCGTTGGTTCGAATCCAGCTACCCCAGTTACTATTTGCCGGCGTGGCGGAATTGGCAGACGCGCTGGACTCAAAATCCAGTGTCCGCAAGGACGTGCCGGTTCGACCCCGGCCGCCGGTATAGTATGAAAGACAAGGTTTTCGGGCCTTGTTTTTTTTTATCAGTTTTTGTTGAGTTACCAATTTTTCCATTTTAAAATAAATCATCAAGTTTATTAGCCAATGTTTTCTGTTTGCTAGGGTACAAATGAGAATAAGTATCAATTGTTGTTGTAATAGATGCGTGTCCTAATCTTTCTTTGACAACAAGATAATCCTCTCCTTGATTTATAAGTAATGATGTATGAGAGTGTCTCAAATCATGTATTCTTATTTTCTTTAAATCTTTATCCCTTTCTAGTATTTGCTTAAACTTCTTATCAATCATATTTTTTGTAATTGTTATTCCTTGAGGTTATCCGAACGTTAAACTATCTTCAGCATGTATTTACAAAAGAGTATAATCCCTTTCATCAACAGAGCATTTTTGATATACTATATTTAATTAGAATACAAAAACTTTTGGAGAGAAGGAGGTAAAAGAGTGGACAAACAAACCATTTTTTACTGCTATAGAATGACTCATGATTATGGTATCAATCCTTGTGTCTTTACAGAAAATTATGATACAACTCCTCATCTTCTTACCGAAGGAGGATGTATGCTTCAGTTAAGAAGGAATATTAAAAAGAACTGGGCGGATAAAATAAACTCTAAGTCTGTAGATGCTTACATAATGGCTGTAGCAGGGCATTCAAATGATGGGAAAAAATGGAGAGATGATCAAGGAATGTTTATCACTCCAAAATATAATCATCTAATTTTTGTTGCTAAAATTAGTGAAATTTTAACAATGAAAGAATATTTACTTTCTCCAAAATCTAATAATAGAAGAGATGCTTATACTTATCAATGGCTGATTGAAAAGAATGGATTAAACCAATCAAGTTTTATGAATGAAATAGTGATTCTTGCAGACCGTTTTAATTATTTTGGTAAGTCTCCACTTAAAATTCCTAAAGAAATTTTAGACTTTTTTCCGATGGGAGAACGAGCAAGAATGAATGGGAAACCATTCCCAAGATGGAATGCTAAAAATGGATTTTATAATTCGGAAGAGAGATTTACTGATGTGTTAGAATTAATGGAATTTGCTGAAACTATACTAGGTTCACAAAACAAAGTAATGGATTTGCCCTATCATCCATTCTTTATACGAGGAAAAGAATTGTGAAAATAATTTTATCAAGAAAGGGATTTGATTCATCTAATGGTTCCATCCCGAGTCCTATATTACCTGACGGGACGCTACTTTCATTGCCAATACCTGCCAAGTTTGATAGTATCTCTTTTGACGACTTAAACTATAACGGAGTATTATTTTCAGATATCTTAAGACAACTAAAAGGGAAAGAAGATAAAACAAATCATTATAATTGTCATCTTGATCCAGATATAAGAGGAAATCTTAGGAATACTCCTGTTTCTAACTGGAGAGCAGCATTTGGTCAAATTAAAAGCTCACAGGGATTATTAAGAAATCAAAATGTTTCTATCGGCGATCTTTTTCTATTTTTCGGATGGTTTAGACAAACCGAAGGAGATATTTACAACGGAACATTGCATTTTAAAAAAGATGCCCCGGATCTAAATATCATTTATGGTTATTTGCAAATTGGTAATATGATGAATGATAAAGAATCTCTGCAAAATATGTATCCATTTCATCCTCATTCTTGCGACCATATGAGTAATTTGCAATCAAATATGCTTTATATCCCAAGTGAAAACTTATCATTTTTACCTCAAGAAAAAGGATATGGAACTTTTAATTTTCACGATGACAGAGTATTAACAATGAATGGTAAATCAAGAAGTGTATGGAAAGAGATACCAGCGCTTATGCCTGAAAATATAAATGGGAATCATAAAAATTCTGCTAAAGATTGTGGTTTAAAATATTCTGGTATATGGCAAGAAAAAGTTTTGTTAGAAAATGAATTATCAAATTCTTGGGCTAAAGAGTTATTTTTGTTATAATAAAAAAAACACTTACCCTAATTAAAGGAGAAAATAAAATGATTACATTAACTGTTGAAAAAGATTGGACTGGGAAATACACGTTTATAGTTTCGAATGGATTTGATAGTCAAAGTTTGACACCAGGAACATTTGTTTCAGATTTTCAAATCGACCAAGCTAAACAAAACATTCAGTATGCCGGAAGTATTGATGATGGTATTAGAGTAGTAAAAAATACTTTAGGAATTATCTAAAAGAAAAATATTAGAGTCATTTATACAAAAATTAGACCTAATTTATGTCTAGTTTGTTAATATTCCATATACCTCAAATAATCGTACAAGTGTCTCGAATACCTCTGGATGAATATAACCTATTGGGACATATCGTCTATTCTCTGATGATGCTCTTAGAACGATACGGTATGGAGTGTTACCAAAAAGTTACTAAAATTTGAAAAATGAGTCTATTTTGCAAGCTTCAAAAGGCTTAAAACCCTATTAAATCAAGGTTGTAAGATTTAAATAATGTAGTTATGGAACTCAAAATCCAGTGTCCGCAAGGACGTGCCGGTTCGACCCCGGCCACCGGTATAGTATGAAAGACAAGGTTTTCGGACCTTGTTTTTTGATTTAGTGAAGATTTTGATATTTTTCTTTAAGTACAGATAACTGATGAATGATCTTTTTCTTCTTATTCTAGTCATTTTTAGTGTATTTTTGGTATAATATTACTTATTCACAATTTATTTTGATTATGAAAGAGTTTGGTGATTAATGTCTCGGTCTGTTGAACTACTAAAGAAACGTTATTTAAAGAATATAAAAGAGAACCCAGATTTATTTATTGGGGTTGAGCTGGAGTATCCTGTTGTAAATTTAGAGGGTAAGGCTACGGATATTGAGGTTGTTAAGGAACTGTTTCGGTATTTATCTTCTATTCTGAAGTTTACAGTTGAGAAAGTTGATGATTTTGGCAATCCAATTCAGTTACTAGATCCGGTCAGTCAGGATACAATCTTATTTGAAGTTGCTTATACGACCGTTGAGTTTGCTTTTGGTAGGGCTAAATCCATTCAAGAGGTTGAGGAGCGTTTTAGAGACTACATGGATCTGATTCAGAAAAAGTTGGGTGAAACAAATCATGCCATAGTTGGTTCTGGAATCCATCCCTACTGGGAGAAGAATGAGAATCAACCAGTGGCTTATCCCCGCTATCAGATGTTAATGAACTATTTGAAGTTGAGCAGAACTCTTCCAGGTATGGATTTACACGATTATCCACGATATGGCGCTTTTATCTGTGGGAGCCAAGTTCAACTGGATGTTTCAAAGTCTAACTACCTGCGTGTTATCAATGTTTTTACACAAATTGAAGCAGCAAAAGCCTATTTGTTTGCCAATTCTGTGTTTTCGGAGGCAGACTGGGATACCAAAGTTTCGAGAGATATTTTTTGGGAAAAATCTATGCATGGGATCTATCCAGAGAATGTAGGTGTCAATGCTAGACTCTTTAAAGATGAGGATGATTTTTTTGATTATCTGGATCACTCTGCGATTTTTACTGCGGAGCGTGATGAGCAGACCTATTATTTTTATCCGATTCAGGCTAGAGATTATTTGACTACACCTGAAATCCAAGCATTTACCCTTAATGGGGATGAAGTATTGATCTATCCTCAGGAGGAGGATTTCCAAACTCATCGTAGTTACCAGTACCAAGACTTAACAACTCGAGGAACAGTTGAGTTTCGTAGTGTGTGTACTCAGCCGCTTGATAGGACTTTTGCTTCTGCTGCCTTTCACTTGGGATTGTTGGTTAATTTAGACCAATTAGAAACTTATTTGAAAAAGGCTCCGTTTTTTACCACAGCTGGTCGTGATTACAAGTCTTTAAGGCGACAATTTTCTAAGAAAAAACTTACAGATCAGGAAGAAGCTGCGGTTCTCGAGTTTTCTAAAGATTTACTCACCCTAGCTGAGGAAGGACTGGAGAAGAGAGGCAAGCAAGAAATGATTTACTTAGAGCCTTTGAAGAAAGAATTGGGTCTATAATTTCTCTTATAAAGGGAGAATTTTCTGAAAAATCATGATATAATGGAAGAGACTATAGATAAAGGATAGAGATTCATGACATTAGTTTATCAATCAACGCGTGATGCCAACAATACAGTAACTGCCAGCCAAGCTATTTTGCAAGGTTTGGCGTTGGATGGTGGTTTGTTTACACCGCTTACTTATCCAAAGGTAGATTTGGACTTTGAAAAATTGAAAGATGCTTCTTACCAGGAAGTTGCTAAGTTAGTTTTGTCAGCATTTTTAGATGACTTTACTGCAGAGGAGTTGGACTACTGTATCAACAATGCCTACGATAGCAAGTTTGATACTCCAGCGATTGCGCCATTGGTGAAACTGGATGGGCAATACAACTTGGAATTGTTCCATGGTTCAACGATTGCCTTTAAGGATATGGCCTTGTCTATCTTGCCATACTTTATGACGACAGCCGCTAAAAAGCATGGTTTAGAGAACAAGATTGTCATTTTGACAGCGACATCTGGTGATACTGGAAAAGCTGCTATGGCAGGGTTTGCGGATGTACCTGGTACTGAAATTATCGTCTTTTATCCAAAGGATGGTGTCAGCAAGGTGCAAGAGTTGCAAATGACCACTCAAACTGGCGACAATACTCATGTTATCGCCATTGATGGTAACTTTGACGATGCGCAAACAAATGTGAAACATATGTTTAATGATGTAGCTCTTCGTGAAAAATTGGCTACCAACAAGTTGCAATTTTCATCAGCTAACTCTATGAACATTGGTCGTTTGGTACCACAGATTGTCTACTATGTTTATGCTTATGCTCAGTTGGTCAAGTCTGGTGAGATTGTGACTGGTGAAAAGGTCAACTTTACAGTACCAACAGGAAACTTTGGAAATATCTTGGCTGCCTTTTATGCTAAGCAAATTGGTCTGCCAGTTGGTAAATTAGTCTGTGCTTCAAATGACAACAATGTCTTGACTGACTTCTTTAAAACACGTGTTTACGACAAGAAACGTGAGTTCAAGGTAACAACTAGTCCATCGATGGATATCTTGGTATCTTCAAACTTGGAGCGTTTGATTTTTCATCTTTTGGGGAACGATGCGGTTAAGACGGCTGAACTCATGAATGCCTTGAGTACACAAGGACAATATGAATTGACAGACTTTGATGCAGCGATTCTGGAACTCTTTGCAGCTGAATATGCGACTGAGGAAGAAACTGCGACAGAAATTAAACGTGTTTATCAAACAGATGCTTACATCGAGGATCCACACACAGCTGTTGCCTCAGCAGTGTATAGAAAATACAAAGTGGCTACTGGTGATGCGACTAAGACAGTGATTGCATCAACAGCTAGTCCATACAAGTTCCCAGTGGTTGCAGTAGAAGCTGTAACAGGAAAAGCAGGCTTGACAGACTTTGAAGCCTTGGCTCAATTACATGACATTTCAGGAGTGGCAGTGCCACCAGCGGTTGATAGCCTTGAAACAGCTCCGGTTCGTCATAAAACAACAGTGGCGGCTGCTGATATGCAAGCAGCGGTGGAGGCTTATCTAGGACTTTAAGACAGAGGGCGTAAACTCGGTTGGGAAACCAACTGAGTTTCTTTTCATCAGGAGGAGAGATTGTTTAAGAAAAATAAAGAGATTCTTAATATTGCATTGCCAGCTATGGGTGAAAACTTTTTGCAGATGCTCATGGGAATGGTGGACAGTTACTTGGTCGCTCACTTGGGCTTAATCGCTATTTCAGGTGTTTCAGTGGCTGGCAATATTATCACCATTTACCAGGCGATTTTTATCGCTCTGGGAGCTGCTATTTCCAGCGTTATTTCAAAAAGTTTGGGGCAGAAAGATCAGTCTAAGTTGGCTTATCACGTGACAGAGGCTCTCAAGATAACCCTATTGCTGAGTGCACTTTTAGGCGCCTTATCGCTCTTTGCTGGGCAAGAGATGATAGGACTTTTGGGAACTGAGCAGGCTGTGGCCGAGAGTGGTGGACTCTACCTATCTTTGGTAGGCGGATCGATTGTTCTCTTGGGCTTGATGACGAGTCTAGGCGCCTTGATTCGTGCAACGCATAATCCGCGTCTCCCCCTCTATGTGAGTCTTTTATCCAATGCCTTGAATATTCTTTTTTCAAGTCTAGCTATTTTTGTCCTTGATATGGGTATAGCGGGTGTTGCTTGGGGGACTATCTTGTCTCGCTTAGTCGGTCTTGTGATTTTGTGGTCGCAATTAAAACTGCCTTTTGAGAAACCGACTTTTGCTTTAGATAAAGAACTATTGACCTTGGCTTTGCCAGCGGCAGGAGAACGTCTCATGATGCGGGCTGGAGATGTAGTGATCATTGCCTTGGTCGTCTCTTTTGGAACGGAGGCAGTAGCGGGGAATGCAGTCGGAGAAGTCTTGACCCAGTTTAACTATATGCCTGCCTTTGGCGTGGCTACAGCAACGGTCATGCAGGTAGCTCGAGCAGTTGGAGAGAATAACTGGGAAAGAGTAGATGATTTGAGTAAGCAAACCTTTTGGCTTTCTCTGCTTCTCATGTTGCCCTTAACTCTCAGTATCTATGCCTTAGGGACACCACTGACTCATCTCTATACGACCGATCCTGTAGCAGTCGAAGCGAGCGTTTTGGTGGCACTTTTCTCTCTACTAGGAACTCCTATGGCGACAGGGACAGTCATCTATACGGCAGTTTGGCAGGGCTTGGGAAATGCTCGCCTCCCCTTTTATGCGACAAGTATTGGGATGTGGTGTATCCGTATAGGGACAGCTTATTTGATGGGGCTTGTGCTTGGTTGGGGCTTACCAGGTATTTGGGCAGGGACACTTTTGGATAATGGTTTTCGCTGGTTATTTCTACGTTACCGTTACCAGCGTTATATGAGCTTGAAAGGATAGGAGATGAAAGAAACAGCTTTTATTTGGGATTTAGACGGGACTTTATTGGACTCTTACGAAGCGATTTTATCAGGGATTGAGGAGACCTTTGCTCAGTTTGCTATTCCTTATGATAAGGAGAAAGTGAGAGAGTTTATCCTCAAATTTTCGGTGCAGGATTTGCTGGAGCAGGTGGCAGAAGAGAGAAATCTGGATGCGGAAGTGCTCAATCAGGTGCGTGCCCAGAGCCTGTCTGAGAAGAATGCCCAGGTAGTTTTGATGCCAGGTGCGCGTGAAGTGCTAGCTTGGGCAGACCAAGCAGGGATTCAGCAGTTTGTCTATACTCATAAGGGGGACAATGCTTTCGCTATTCTAAGAGACTTGGGTTTGGAATGTTATTTTACAGAGATTCTAACCAGTCAGAGCGGTTTTGCGCGTAAGCCCAGTCCAGAAGCGGCGACATATCTGCTAGACAAGTATAAGTTGGATCCTAGGGATACCTATTATATAGGGGATCGGATTTTGGATGTGGAATTTGCCCAGAATAGCAGCATTCAAAGCATTAACTTTCTAGAGTCTTCTTATGAAGGAAATCACAGGATTCAAGCGTTGGCAGATATTCCCCACATTTTTGATGCTGGGGAATAAAAAATTGTGTCAGTTGCGTGACAGAAAGCTAACAAACTATTTCAAGTAATCGAGTTTGTTACAAGGAATGGACAGTTCTGTTAAATAGGCCCGAGAGGGCTTTTTTTCTGCTTTTTTTGTGTTATGATAGACAGGTACTCATTTGAAAGGAATAGGAAAGAATGAAGAAAAGAATATTATTAGCATCTACAGTAGCCTTGTCATTTGCACCTGTGTTGGCAACCCAAGCAGAGGAGATCCTTTGGCCTGCTCGTAGCGTTGAGCAAATTAAAAATGATGTGACTAAAACGGACAACAAAACAAGCTATACAGTTCAGTATGGTGATACCCTGAGCACGATTGCAGAAGCTTTGGGAGTAGATGTGACGGTTCTTGCTAATTTGAATAAAATCACCAATATGGACTTGATTTTCCCAGATACTGTTCTCACTACAACTGTCAATGAGGCAGAAGAGGTGACGGAAGTTGAAATCCAAGCTCCTCAAGCAGATGCTAGTGAAGAAGTGACGACTGCGACAGCTGATTTGACGAAAAATCAAGTGACAGTCGATGAACAAACAGTTCAAGTAGAAGACCTTTCTCAACCAATTGAGGAAGCTCCAACTGTAACAGAGACTGAAAAACCAACAGAAGTGGCATCAAGTTCAGAAGTTTCTGAGACAGCAACAGTTGCTGAGGAGACACCATCTACAGAAACACCTGTAGCTGAAGAAACAGCTGAAACGACTCCAGCGGAAGCACCAGTAGCAGCAACAACTCCAGCAGAAGCACCAGTAGCAGCTGCTCCAGCAACTGAAATGCCTGCTGATACAACAGGAACAAGTGCAGCAGAAGAAACAACAAATTCTGATACTACAACTTTGACTTATCAAGCAGAGCAAAGCCAAACGGCTTCAAGAACTTATTCGGCTCCAGCTGTTCCTGATTATGCAGGACTTGCTGTAACCAAGTCTGAGAATGCTGGTCTACAACCACAAACTGCAGCCTTTAAAGAAGAAATTGCCAATTTGTTTGGAATTACATCCTTTAGCGGTTACCGTCCTGGTGACAGTGGGGACCATGGTAAAGGATTGGCCATCGACTTTATGGTCCCAGTGAGTTCAGCACTTGGTGATCAAATCGCGGAATACGCGGTTCAAAATATGGCTAGCCGTGGTATCAACTACATCATCTGGAAACAACGTTTCTACGCTCCATACGATAGTAAATATGGACCAGCTTACACATGGAATCCAATGCCAGACCGTGGTAGCGTAACCGAAAACCACTATGACCACGTTCACGTATCAATGAACTAATAGAAAAAGAAGCTGAAAACTCATAAGGTTGAGGCTTCTTTTTGTTATTCTAAGTCGAAATGTTTTCAAAGTTATGCTATAATCAAACTGAAGTTGGCTGAAAATCAAGCATTTTTATTTTAGTAGAAGGTGAGAACACTATGATGAATAGTTTGAAAAAAACATTTGAGAAAACCATTGATGACTTTGAAAAAGAATTTTGTGGTGAAGTCGTTGAACTCTTGATTATCACCTTACAAAATGTGGGAGGCGCGGCTGTTTTAAAGAATGGATGGAAGTTGCCTTCGGTTCATTTTGTAGCAAGTGTGAATGTGGAGACAAAGGAGTTCTCGGAAATAGAGGGACGTTTGGAGTGGTTGGTGAGTCCAGAGGAATATGAAGAAAAGGGCTTGCTCTATAGCTATAGTTTCGAGCCCTATCAGATTCATCACATCAAATGTCAGAAAAGACCACAAAGGCAATTAGAACCTTATATGGCAGCAGTAGCAAATAACTGTTATCGTCTACTGGAATACATTGAAGATGGGCAGTTGGATAGTAGATTAGAGGCTCTGATTGCAGAATATGTTAAACCAGTCGTCATCAAAGATTCTATAGGCGAATTCACCTTAAATAGGGCTTATTCATGGTTTGAGGGAAGTATGGATCTTGCGGGAAGCAAGGTTAGCGTGATGTTGGATGCAAATGAAGATGCCAGCTTACCACCAAAATCATTTGGGCACTTGAAAACATTTGTCAGGGATATTGACCGAAGAGACTCTGAAATCCGAGACGTTATAGTAAAAGAGATGTGGGAAACAGCAGAAGACTGGCTAGCTTCAGACGGAGATGCCGAAGTATTAACAGAGGACTATTTTTATAATTCTTTGTATCTGGGGGAACTGTCTATCAGCGAAGCGGGGGATTTGACTCTTTATTATGGAGATAAAGCGGATATTTTTGCTGGGCATGCGGTAGAAGTCAGAGCAGATATTGAAGGAAGTATAGAAAATGTGGCCTTGGTAGGGTAAATGGACAGCATGTGATTCTTTCTTTGTTGTGAATAAGCTCCTTAGTCCTGTTACAGGAGTTTCTCCATTATATTTTAAAAATAACTGAAATCAGCACCTTCTTTAGAAAGTGCTGATTTTTTTGAGATAGTAGAAAGTTTATATTTTTCGGCGTTTGAGAGCGAGTAAAGTTCGATAGAAAATGATTTGGCTGCTCTGGATATAGGGAAGGATTGAAAAACTAGCAATTCCAAAGGTGATCCAGTTGAGGAAGTACCAAGGGAGTAGTTGTAGGTCAAGGACAAAGCGTTGAAATTTGTAACCCTTCATCAAGAAACGGCTGGTTTTCAGGATTTGACTTGGTTTAGCCTGTCCTAAATCCAGAGTATCGCAGAGGAGGAATTCTACCTGCGAGTAGGCATAATGTTGCGGAACGTAGAGGATATTCCCCACAATCATCAAGATGAGGCTCGCGAAAAAGTAGAGTCCAAAGGTCATAAGGAATTGCTCGGTTTCAACGGATGAAAGGTCTAGTTTTGGAAATTCAGGATGTAGGGCGACAAATCTCCGAGCCAAGAGATTGCTATAAAAGAGAAAATAAACGCCTACTAAGTTTGGAATGCTCCATAAAAAAAGATAGAAACGTTTGAGGAGCAGAGTTAGGAAGGTTTGCGAGAAACGCTCTTCAGCAAAGAGGGCCAGGCTTGATTTTACTGAAAGTTCTGTATCAGGATCCTTGAGGAGTCGGAGTGTCGCAAAGGCAGCACCTGCTAGAAAAATCGTGCTCATAAAAGAAACCACTAGCGGGAAGAGATAGGCTTGGAGCACTTGTGCCAGCATGCTGAAAAAGGATTGCTCTAAAACACTTTCCTGGAGACGAGCCAAGGGGTTGAGAAAGCCTGATAAGATGACCAGTATGCTAGGTAAGAGATAGACGAGAAAGAGGCGGGGATTTTCAGCCTGAAATTGCCTAGTCTGCAGACGAATGGTTTTTAAATCAATTTTTGGGTATTTCATTCTTTCATTATACCATAGTTCGTGACAGTTCCTGGTTTTTTTGATAAAATCATACAGTATGCCTTTGGGCACAAAGTATGAACTGGGACTGTCTTTCCCAGCTTCGGAGGTAGAAAATGTCAGATTCACCAATCAAATACCGTTTGATTAAGAAAGAAAAACACACGGGAGCTCGTCTGGGAGAAATCATCACTCCGCATGGTACCTTCCCAACACCTATGTTTATGCCAGTTGGGACGCAAGCCACTGTTAAAACCCAGTCGCCTGAAGAATTGAAGGAGATGGGATCAGGGATTATCCTCTCTAATACCTATCATCTGTGGCTTCGTCCAGGAGATGAACTCATCGCACGCGCAGGCGGTCTCCACAAGTTCATGAACTGGGACCAGCCAATCTTGACGGATAGTGGTGGTTTCCAGGTTTATTCTCTAGCAGATAGCCGAAATATCACAGAAGAAGGGGTAAACTTTAAAAACCATCTCAATGGTTCCAAGATGTTCCTATCACCAGAAAAAGCTATCTCTATTCAGAATAATCTGGGCTCAGACATCATGATGTCTTTTGATGAATGTCCTCAGTTTTACCAACCCTATGATTACGTTAAGAAATCAATTGAGCGTACCAGTCGTTGGGCTGAGCGTGGTTTGAAGGCTCATCGTCGTCCGCATGATCAAGGATTATTTGGGATTGTGCAGGGGGCAGGATTTGAAGACCTTCGCCGTCAGTCGGCTCATGATCTTGTTAGCATGGACTTTCCAGGGTACTCTATCGGTGGTTTGGCAGTGGGAGAAACGCATGAGGAAATGAATGCCGTCTTGGACTTCACAACCCAACTTCTCCCAGAAAACAAACCTCGCTACCTGATGGGAGTGGGAGCGCCAGATAGCTTGATTGATGGGGTTATTCGTGGGGTGGACATGTTTGACTGTGTCTTACCAACTCGTATCGCTCGTAACGGGACTTGTATGACCAGCCAAGGTCGTTTGGTTGTCAAGAATGCCCAATTCGCTGAGGACTTTACGCCACTGGATCCTGAGTGTGATTGCTACACATGTAAGAACTATACACGCGCCTACCTTCGCCACTTGCTCAAGGCTGACGAAACCTTTGGTATCCGCTTGACTAGCTACCACAATCTCTACTTCTTGCTCAATCTGATGAAGCAGGTCCGTCAAGCCATCATGGATGATAATCTCTTGGAATTCCGTGAATATTTTGTGGAAAAATATGGTTACAATAAGTCAGGGCGCAATTTCTAAAGTGTAAAAATAGAATGCCAAAATCCTAAGTTTTCTCTTAGGATTTTTCCTATTTTTTTGATAGAATAGGGAGTATAATGGAATGGAAATTGGGTGGTGTTTTGCTTCCTAATTTAATGGAGAATAGACTCGTATGCGTATTAAATGGTTTTCCTTGATTAGGATTACAGGTTTACTTTTGGTGCTTTTGTACCACTTCTTTCAAACCATCTTTCCTGGAGGCTTTTTCGGGGTAGATGTCTTTTTCACTTTTTCAGGATTTTTGATCACTTCCCTCCTTTTAGAAGAATTTGGGAAGGCACGTCAGATTGATTTGCTGGGCTTTTTTAAGAGACGGTTTTATCGTATCGTGCCACCTGTGGTGCTGATGGTTTTAGTGACCATGCCTTTTACTTTCTTGGTTCGTCAAGACTATGTTGCTGGAATTGGCGGCCAGATTGCTGGAGTTCTCGGTTTTATGACCAACTTTTATGAAATGTTAACAGGGGGAAGTTATGAATCCCAGTTCATTCCGCATCTCTTTGTTCACAACTGGAGTTTGGCTGTTGAGGTTCACTACTACATCCTTTGGGGATTGGCTGTCTGGTTCTTATCTAAACGTTCAAAATCTAGTAGTCAATTGAGAGGGATGGTCTTTCTCCTTTCTGCTGGAGCTTTCATCATTAGCTTTTTCTCCATGTTTATTGGTAGTCTAATGGCTAGTTCTTATTCATCTGTCTACTTTTCAAGTTTGACTCATGTCTATCCCTTCTTTTTAGGAAGCATTTTGGCGACAGTTGTGGGGGTTCGTCAGACGAGCGATTTAGTAAAGCAATTTGATCGGACGTGGGATCTTCGTCAAAATCTACTGGTGTTTGCTGCAGGGCTTTTGGTATTGTTGCTTCTGACTTTCTTTGTCAAGTTCACCTACCTATTTGCGTACTTATTTGGCTTCTTGCTAGCAAGTTTAGCGGCAGTGACCATGATTTTTGCTGCGCGTGTCTTGCATGAGAAAACGCCTGAGATACAAGAAGCTCGGATAATTACATTTTTAGCGGATACCAGCTACGCGGTTTATCTCTTTCACTGGCCTTTTTATATTATCTTTTCTCAGTTGATGAGTAATCTGCCTGCTGTTATTCTGACAATCATCTTTTCCTATTTCTTTGCTATCCTATCCTTCTATATTATTGAGCCATTGATTGCTGGTAAGACTAATCCTTTAATACGGAAGATTAGTCGATTACCTCATATTAAACCGATTAGTGCTAGTGGTGTTGCCATTCTTACTTTGATTACCTTGGTTATCATAACTGTGGCTCCCCAAGTTGGAGCCTTTGAGACAGACTTGATGGTCAATGGTTTCAAGCAAGCACAGACCAATATAGGACAAACAAAAACTCTTGCTGAGCAAGCAGAGGCTAGCCGACTTGGAATTTCTGAGGGAACGAGTCTGATTGGAGATTCGGTAGCCTTGCGTGCTAATACAGCCTTACAAGAGGCCCTTCCTGAAGCAAATATCAACGCTCAGGTTAGTCGGACGACCAAGCAAGCCAATGACATCATGCTCAATAACAGCCAGAACAAGGTACTTCTAAAAACAGTTGTCATTGCAACGGGTGTAAACGGACCAGAGAATTATAAAGATGACTTAGATACGATAGTTAAAAACCTCCCTAAAGGCCACCATCTGATTCTTGTAACTCCTTATGAAGGTGACAAGAGCAAGGAAACTTACAAATCAGTTGAGCAGTATGCGACTTATGCGAGAGAATTAGCTGAAAAGAATCCGTATGTGAGCATCGCTGACTGGAATAAGGTTGCTAAGGAACACCCTGAAATCTGGGCTGGAACCGACCAAGTCCACTTTGGAAATGATAGCAACATGATTGAAGAAGGTGCTAAACTTTACGCAGAGACGATTGCAGCTGCTGTTAAGGCTGCTCAAGAACTGCCTGTGAAATCAAAATAAAATCAAAGAGTTGGAGAAATCCAGCTCTTTTAAAATATCTCCAGAAAAGAGGTCTATACCATTTACAAATGAAAAAGAAAGGTTTATAATGTAATTGACATAATAAATTCTAGAATCAATCTATCAAGGAGGTTATCATTATGCCTAATTATATTAAAGCGGATCAGTTTTTCTACCCACACGGAGTTCGTCGTGGCGGTTACTTGGAACTTGTGGATGGCAAGTTTGGAAAGCATGTAGAACAGATTCCTGAAGGTGCTGATGTCATTGACTATACAGGCTACAGCATTGCACCAGGACTTGTGGACACGCATATTCATGGATTTGGTGGTGTGGATGTCATGGATAATAACATCGAAGGAACACTTCATACCATGAGTGAAGGGCTCCTCAGCATGGGAGTAACGAGCTTCTTGCCAACTACTTTGACCTCTTCTTATGAGCAATTGCTCGCGGTAACAGAAAATATCGGTGCTCGTTATCAGGAAGCAAGTGGAGCGAAAATTCGTGGTATCTATTTTGAAGGGCCTTATTTCACAGAGAAATACAAGGGAGCTCAAAACCCTGCCTATATGAAGGACCCTCGTATGGATGAGTTTCGTGCTTGGCAAAAAGCAGCTAATGGCCTGCTTAATAAAATTGCCCTTGCCCCAGAACGTGAAGGTGTAGAAGACTTTGTTCGTACAGTTACGGGTGAAGGAGTGACCGTTGCTCTTGGGCACTCAAATGCGACTTTTGATGAAGCTAAAAAGGCAGTCGATGCTGGAGCGAGCGTTTGGGTACATGCCTACAATGGCATGCGTGGGTTGACTCACCGTGAGCTCGGTATGGTGGGAGCCATGTATGAATTACCACATACTTACGCAGAGTTGATCTGTGACGGTCATCACGTGGATCCAAAAGCCTGCGAAATCCTTATCAAACAAAAAGGAACAGAAAATATTGCTCTCATCACAGACTGTATGACAGCTGGTGGCTTGGAAGACGGCGACTACATGTTGGGAGAATTCCCGGTAGTGGTTGCCAATGGAACTGCTCGCCTCAAATCTACTGGAAACTTGGCAGGTTCTATCCTCAAACTCAAAGATGGTTTGAAGAATGTGGTCGAATGGGGAATTGCGAATCCACATGAAGCGGTCATGATGGCGAGCCTCAACCCAGCTAAATCTGTTCACATCGATGATGTCTGTGGTCAAATCCGTGAAGGTTACGACGCTGACTTTATCGTACTAGATAAAGATTTGGAATTGGTAGCAACCTACCTAGATGGTGTGAAACGTTATCAAGCATAATAAAAAGCAGAGGCTGTGATGACTCAGCCTTTGCTTTTCTATTCATAGGTATCTTCAGAAAGCTAGAGGATTGTTCTATAATGAAGCAAAATCCTTTCATTGTTCTAGAAAATTCGTTATAATATACGGTACAAAGGAAGTAGTGAAAATGTATCGTGTTATAGAAATGTATGGGGATTTTGAACCGTGGTGGTTCATAGAAGGTTGGGAAGAAGATGTCATCATGAGTCAATCTTTTGACAAGTATTATGATGCTCTAAAATATTATAAATCATGCTGGTTTGAGCTGGAAAAGAAGAATCCTCTTTATAAGAGTCGGAGCGATTTGATGACTATTTTTTGGGATCCTGCTGACCAACGCTGGTGTGATGAGTGCGATGAGTATTTGCAGCAGTACCATTCTTTGGCACTTTTACAGGATGAGCAAGTCATCCCCGATGAAAAGCTACGTCCAGGTTATGAAAAACAAACAGGTCAAGAAAAACACCGTTCTTGCCGTATGAAATGGAGATAAAAAGTAACTTTTTAAGTTGCTTTTTTTATTTTTTTGCGAATAGTTAGATAAGGAGGGCGGTATGGTACAAGAAATTGCACAGAAAATTATTGCTACTGCTAAGAAAAAAGGAGCTCAGGATATCTATTTCATTCCCAAGGAAGCTACTTATGAACTTCATATGCGAATTGGTGATGAGAGGTGTTTAGTTGACTCCTATGAGTTTAATGTTTTAGCTGCTGTGATTAGTCATTTCAAGTTTGTGGCTGGGATGAATGTAGGAGAAAAGCGTCGCAGTCAGCTGGGTTCTTGTGATTATCAGTATGACGAAAAGGTTTCTTCACTGCGTTTGTCCACCGTGGGAGATTATCGGGGACATGAGAGTTTGGTCATTCGTTTGTTACACGATGAGGAGCAGGATCTGCATTTCTGGTTTCAGGATATTGGAGAACTGGGCAAGCAGTACAGGCAAAGAGGACTCTATCTATTTGCAGGTCCAGTCGGAAGTGGCAAGACGACGCTGATGCACGAATTGGCCAAATCCCTTTTTAAGGGACAGCAGGTTATGTCCATCGAAGACCCTGTCGAGATCAAGCAAGAAGAGATGTTGCAATTGCAGTTGAATGAGGCGATTGGACTGACCTATGAAAATCTGATCAAACTGTCTCTCCGACACCGTCCAGACCTCTTGATTATCGGTGAAATTCGGGATAGCGAGACGGCGCGTGCAGTTGTCAGAGCCAGTTTGACAGGTGCGACAGTTTTTTCAACCATTCATGCCAAGAGTATCCGAGGTGTTTATGAGCGCCTTCTGGAGTTGGGTGTGACGGAGGAGGAGTTAGCAGTTGTCCTACAAGGTGTCTGCTATCAGAGATTAATCGGGGGAGGAGGAATCGTTGACTTTGCAAACAAAGACTATCAGGAACATCAGCCAACCAGGTGGAATGCGCAGATTGACCAGCTTCTTAAAGATGGACATATCACAAGTCTTCAGGCTGAAACGGAAAAAATTAGCTACAGCTAAGCAGAAGAAAATCATCACCCTGTTTAACAATCTTTTCTCCAGTGGCTTTCATTTGGTGGAAATCATTTCTTTCTTGGGGAGAAGTGCCTTGCTAGAAAAGGACTATGTGACCCAGATGCACCAAGGCTTGTCTCAGGGGAAATCCTTTTCAGATATGATGGACAGTTTGGGTTTTTCAAGTGCCATCGTGACCCAATTATCCCTAGCTGAAGTTCATGGAAATCTCCATCTGAGTCTGGGGAAGATAGAAGAATATCTGGATAATTTAGCCAAGGTCAAGAAAAAGTTAATTGAAGTGGCGACTTATCCCTTGATTTTGCTGGGATTTCTCCTGCTAATCATGCTGGGATTGAGAAATTATTTGCTCCCCCAACTGGACAGTAGCAATATTGCCACTCAAATCATTGGCAATCTGCCACAAATATTTCTGGGACTAGTGTTGGTTTGTTCTCTGTCTCTACTTTTAGCCCTCACTTTCTACAAAAGAAGTTCCAAGATGCGGTTCTTCTCGATGTTAGCGCGGCTTCCCTTTCTAGGAATCTTTGTCCAGACCTATCTGACAGCCTATTACGCGCGTGAGTGGGGCAATATGATTTCGCAGGGGATGGAGCTGACGCAGATTTTTCAGATCATGCAGGAACAAGGCTCCCAGCTCTTTAAAGAAATCGGTCAAGAACTGGCTCAATCCCTACAAAATGGTCGCGAATTTTCTCAGACTATAGCGACTTATCCATTCTTTAAGAGGGAGTTAAGTCTCATCATTGAGTATGGAGAAGTCAAATCCAAGCTGGGGAGTGAGTTGGAAATCTATGCAGAAAAGACTTGGGAAGCCTTTTTTACCCGAGTCAACCGCACCATGAATTTGGTGCAGCCACTGGTCTTTATCTTTGTGGCCCTGATTATCGTTTTACTTTATGCGGCAATGCTCATGCCCATGTATCAAAATATGGAGGTAAATTTTTAAAATGAAAAAACTCATGACAAATTTGAAAAAAGCCAAGGCGAAAGCCTTTACTCTCGTGGAGATGTTAGTCGTCCTTTTAATCATCAGCGTACTTCTCTTGCTCTTTGTACCCAATTTGACCAAGCAAAAGGATGCAGTGAATGACAAAGGAAAAGCTGCTGTTGTTAAGGTGGTGGAAAGTCAGGCAGAACTCTATAGTCTGGACAAGAATGAAGATGCTAGCCTAAGCAAATTACAGGCAGACGGTCGCATCACAGCAGAGCAAGCCAAGGCTTATAAAGAATACCATGCAAAACAAAAAACAAGTCAAACTGTTGCAGATTAAGGCCTTTACCATGCTGGAAAGTCTCTTGGTTTTGGGACTTGTGAGTATCATTGCCTTGGGCTTGTCTGGTTCTGTCCAGTCTACTTTTGCGGCGGTAGAGGAGCAGATTTTCTTTATGGAGTTTGAAGAACTATATCGCGAAACCCAAAAACGCAGTGTTGCGAGTCAGCAAAAGACCAGCTTGAACTTAGATGGGCAGACAATCAACAATGGTAATCAAAACTTGACCGTTCCTAAAGGAATTCAGGCGCCATCAGGACAAAGCATTATATTTGACCGAGCTGGGGGCAATTCGTCCCTGGCTAAGGTTGAATTTCAGACCAGCAAAGGAGCGATTCGCTATCAATTATATCTAGGAAATGGAAAAATTAAACGTACTAAGGAAACAAAAAATTAAGGCAGTAATCTTGCTAGAAGCAGTAGTAGCTTTGGCTGTGTTTGCCAGTATTGCGACCCTCCTCTTGGGACAAATTCAGAAAAATAGGCAGGAAGAGGCAGAAATCTTGCAAAAGGAAGAAGTCTTACGTGTAGCTAAGATGGCTCTGCAGACAGGTCAAAATCAGGTAAACATAAATGGAGTGGAGATTCAGGTATTTGCTAGTGAAAAGGGATTGGAGGTCTACCATGGTTCAGAACAGTTGTTGGCCATCAAAGAGCCATAAGGTCAAGGCTTTTACCCTGTTAGAATCCCTGATTGCCCTTATCGTCATTAGCGGAGGTTTGCTCCTTTTTCAAGCTATGAGTCAGCTCCTCATTTCAGAAGTTCGTTACCAGCAACAAAGCGAGCAAAAGGAGTGGCTCTTGTTTGTGGACCAGCTAGAGGCTGAGTTAGAGCGTTCGCAGTTTGAAAAGGTGGAAGCCAATCACCTCTATGTGAAGCAAGATGGCAAGGATATCGCTATGGGCAAGTCCAAATCAGATGATTTTCGAAAAACCGATGCCAGTGGACGAGGCTACCAACCGATGGTTTATGGATTGAAATCAGCACAAATCACAGAGGAAAATCAACTGGTTCGCTTTCGTTTTCAATTTCAAAAAGGCTTAGAAAGGGAGTTCATCTATCGTGTGGAAAAAGCAAAAAGTTAAGGCAGGTGTTCTCCTATATGCAGTCACTATGGCAGCTATCTTTAGTCTTTTGTTGCAGTTTTATTTGAATCGGCAAGTAGCTCATCACAAGGACTTTGCCCTCAACAAAGAAAAGTTGGCAGCTTTCGCCATGGCTAAACGAAGCAAAGATAAGGCTGAGCAAGAAAGTGGGGAACGAGTCTTTAACTTAGGGGAAGTCACTTATCAAAATACGGAAACAGGTTTTGCAACAAGTGTTCGAATGAATAAGAGCAACTATAAATTTCTCTTTCCTTCGATGAAAGCCAAGGAAAAGAAAACGGACACTGAGAAACAATCACCCACCAGCTCAAGTGAACAAACCAATCAGAAAGTAACAGAGGATAAGGTAGACAAGAAAGCCAATTCCTAGGCAATTTAACTTCTTTGTGATACACTAAAAACATGAAACACGATTTTAATCACAAAGCAGAAACCTTTGATTCGCCCAAAAATATCTTTCTTGCAAACTTGGTTTGTCAGGCAGTTGAAAAACAGATTGATTTTCTATCAGACAAGGAAATACTGGACTTTGGTGGTGGGACGGGTCTGTTAGCCTTGCCCCTAGCTAAGCAGGTCAAGTCGGTTACCCTAGTAGACATCTCGGAGAAAATGCTGGAGCAAGCCCGTTTGAAAGCAGAGGACCAAGAAATCAGGAATCTTCAACTCTTGGAGCAGGATTTACTGGCAAATCCCTTGGAACAGCAATTTGACCTGATTGTTGTCAGTCGGGTTCTTCATCATATGCCTGATCTAGATGCGACTCTTGCCATGTTTCACCATCACCTTAGGGAGAATGGACAGGTCTTCATTGCTGATTTTACTAAGATAGAGCCTAACCATCATGGTTTTGATTTAGCTGAACTGGAAAATAAGTTAATTCAGCAGGTTTTTTCATCTGTGCATAGTCAGATTCTCTATAGCGCTGAAGAATTGTTTCAAGGAAATTATTCAGAGCTCTTTTTAACTGTAGCCCAAAAATCACTCGCCTAGTAAGGGAGTGATTTTTCTATAGGAATGGAAAAAAGGAGGGAAATTTGATAAAATAGGAACATGGATTTTGAAAAAATTGAACAAGCTTATACGTATTTATTAGAGAATGTCCAAGTCATCCAAAGTGATTTGGCGACCAACTTTTATGACGCCTTGGTAGAGCAAAATAGTATCTACCTAGATGGTGAGACCGAATTAGAGCAGGTCAAGGAGAACAATCAAGCTCTTAAACGCTTAGCGCTTCGCAAGGAAGAGTGGCTCAAGACCTACCAGTTTCTCTTGATGAAGGCAGGACAAACGGAGCCTTTGCAGGCCAATCACCAGTTTACACCAGATGCCATTGCCCTCCTCTTGGTACTTGTTGTGGAAGAATTGCTTGATCAAGAGGAAATTAGTATCCTCGAAATTGGTTCTGGAATGGGAATTCTTGGCGCCACCTTCTTGACTTCTCTTGCTAAAAAAGTGGATTACTTGGGAATCGAAGTGGATGACTTGCTGATTGATTTGGCGGCTAGTATGGCAGATGTGATTGGTTTGCAGGCAGGTTTTGTTCAAGGCGATGCCGTTCGTCCGCAAATGCTTAAAGAAAGCGATGTGGTCATTAGCGACTTGCCTGTTGGCTATTACCCAGACGATGCCATCGCCTCTCGATATCAAGTGGCTTCTAATCAAGAACACACCTATGCCCACCATTTGCTCATGGAGCAAGGCCTCAAGTACCTCAAGTCAGACGGATACGCTATTTTTCTGTCTCCGAGTGATTTACTAACCAGTCCTCAAAGTGATTTGTTAAAAGGTTGGCTCAAAGACGAAGTGAGTCTTGCTGCCATCATTACTCTGCCAGAGGATATTTTCTCAACTGCAAGCCAAGCTAAAAGTATTTTTGTCTTACAGAAGAAAAGAGACAAGGAAATAGAACCATTTGTCTATCCTTTGACCAGTCTGCAAGATCCAGCTGCATTAATGAAATTCAAAGAAAATTTTCAAAAATGGAGCAAAGGTACTGAAAATTAAGCAAGAATTTGTTATAATGGATGAAAACGCTTAAAAGAGGTATCATGTTATGACTAAAACAATTGCAATCAATGCAGGAAGCTCAAGTTTGAAATGGCAACTCTATCAAATGCCAGAAGAAGTAGTATTGGCGAAAGGCTTGATTGAACGCATCGGTTTGAAGGACTCTATTTCAACTGTAAAATTTGACGGACGTTCTGAACAACAAATTCTTGATATTGACGACCACACACAAGCAGTTAAAATCTTGTTGGATGATTTGATTCGTTTTGACATTATCAAAGGTTATGATGAAATTACTGGTGTCGGGCACCGCGTCGTTGCTGGTGGTGAATATTTCAAAGAGTCAACCTTGGTAGAGGGAGATGTTTTGGAAAAGGTTGAAGAGTTGGGACTCTTGGCTCCTCTTCACAATCCAGCCAACGCGGCAGGAATTCGTGCATTTAAGGAATTGCTTCCAGATATTACCAGCGTTGTTGTTTTTGATACTTCATTCCACACAACCATGCCAGAGAAAGCCTATCGTTACCCTCTTCCAAACAAATACTACACTGAAAATAAAGTTCGTAAGTATGGAGCCCACGGGACAAGTCATCAGTTTGTAGCAGGAGAAGCAGCTAAAATTTTAGGTCGCCCCCTAGAAGAGTTGAAATTGATTACTTGTCATATTGGAAATGGTGGTTCTATTACAGCTGTCAAAGGTGGTCAGTCTGTTGATACATCTATGGGATTCACCCCACTTGGTGGTATCATGATGGGGACTCGTACAGGCGATATCGATCCCGCTATCATTCCTTATCTCATGCAACATACAGATGACTTTAATACACCAGAGGATATCAGTCGAATTCTCAATCGTGAGTCAGGACTTTTGGGTGTTTCTGAGAGATCAAGCGATATGCGTGATATTCACGAAGCTATGCGTACAGGTGACGAGAAAGCGCAGCTGGCAAATGAGATTTTTGTGGATCGTATCCAAAAGTATATTGGTCAGTATTTGGCAGTTTTGAACGGTGCAGATGCCATTATCTTTACAGCTGGAATTGGAGAAAATTCTGTAACGATTCGTCAGATGGTTATTGAAGGCATTTCTTGGTTTGGTTGTGATGTGGATCCTGAAAAGAATGTCTTTGGCGCTACAGGAGATATCTCAACAGAAGCTGCTAAAGTTCGTGTCTTAGTCATCCCGACTGATGAAGAATTGGTCATCGCTCGTGACGTTGAACGCTTGAAAAAGTAAGATGAACTGAATAAAATTACAAGGTAAGAGACAATAAAAAGGAGTTGGGAGATAAATTTTCCCAACTTTTTGTTGTTAAAACAGTCTAAAACCTTGTCATTATTGGCTTTTTTGAAATTTATGGTATAATAGTAGTAATTTAAAGATGTAGCTGGATTCTTTAATTTTAAAAGGATTGAAGAATTAAGAAATTGTATTTTTTAAGAAACTAACCAAAAACTAACCAAGGAATGTATATTTTTAGTCAATGAATATAGAATAAAGTGGATCAGGAAAGACTGGCTGACACTCAGCACTCTAAAATAATCTGAGTTCATGCATCTTATAAGCGAGTTAAAAGACGGTTCAAATGAGCCGTCTTTTTCATATATTCAATTATCGTTCACTAAATGAAACTTTAAAATTATACATCGTGCATTTAGGATTTTTACAAACTTTTATAACTTTACCACGCGCGGCATCTTCTGCATAAAACCATAAAACTTCTTGGCATTTTGTGCATTTTTCAGTCATATTTAAACTCCTATAGTTTATTACCGCAATGACTACACCGTTCTGGTCGGTCGCTTGTTTGTCGCCCGCAAGTTGGGCATTCAATAGTTGCTGTAAGAATTTTTTTAACTTGTTTAATCATAATGTTACCATCCAGATTTCTTTTGACAAGTTCCATATTCACACCTATGGTAAGAAAGATTGTGGTAAATAGCTTCTTTACACAAATCGCATTTATTACCACTTAAAGCACGTTCACAAGCACAATACCATTCATTAGGGTTTCCCATAATAAAAACCTCTTTCTATTTACAATATTTTATAGCACAACACCGCAATCTTGTGCTAATTCTTCTAATGTAAGTCCAGAATACCGTCGTAGGTTCAAAAGTTCCTTATCGATTTCCAGCCTTCCACCTGAAGAATCAACTCTCCACTGCAAAATTGACTCCATAACTCGAATACTTGCTTCAATTGTCTCTAAAGTTTCTTGAAGCGATTCTCTTTCTTGAGTTAGACTGATGTATTGTTCACGGTCTGCCGAAGCCATTCGTCCACCCAGCTCGTTAATATCAGCCATTACTTCTAAGCGAATTCTTTTCGATTTCTCAAGAATTTTCATTGCTAATTCCTGTTTTTTAGTGTATTTATCAATGGCAGATTTTCTGACAAACCATAAAATTCCGCCAATAATTGCGATTATAAAAATTAAACCCATACTTTCTCCTTAATAAAATCTATGAGTATTTGTAGCGTCCTCAAAAATCGTATCTATCTCAATACGAAAAACCTCCTTTTTTTATTTTCACTCAAAAATCCCTGCTACAATAGGGGCTGAGCTTGTTTTAGTGAACGGTCGTCAACTAAAACAATGAAAAAATAAAAATGCCAATTCAACAAGGTAACTAAAACCTTATTAAATCAGCATTTTAAATATTTTTATTGATAACTTTGATTGTTTTAACAAACGACCGTTTGCTAAAACTGTTGATAGGTTTAATTTACTATTTTTCTAAGGATTTGTCAATCAATTATAGGTGATTTCTTCTATTTATTTGAATACCATTGCGCTTTAGTACATTATATATAGTTGCGGTGGAAATTTCCAGTTGATTCGCAATCTTGCGCACAGACAATTCTTTTCGTAGGTATTGCTCGATTATTTGTTTTTCGGTATCTTTAGGTAACCCTTTATTACCAAGTTTCACACCCTTTTCTTTAGCTTTACGGAGTCCATCTTTAGTGCGTTCAGAAATAGCTTGAAGCTCCCATTCTGCTACATAACCCAGCATTAAGCAAAAGAATTTACCAGTTAAAGAATCCGTCTCAATATTTTCATGAATAGATTGTAGACGAATATTATTCTTGGTTAAATCTTCAATAATAGCAGAGAGGTGAAACATTTTGCGAGTTAATCTGTCCAGCTTATAAACTACAAAATTAGTTTTAACGCCTTGTTGAGCGTATTTTTTCGCAAGTTTCAAAGCCTTATCAAGTTGAGGGCGTTCTTGATTGCCACCAGAATCTTTTTCAATATAGAGCTTGTCGCAAAAGCTGAGCGCCTCTTTTTGAACAGACAGCCCTAATTCTTGCCGATTATCTGTTGAGCTAACGCGAGCATAGCCGATAGTCATGGTTTTGATGTTTTCTAATTTGTTCTTGTGATGGTTTGTCAAAATTTCTCCTTTCTTTACTATTGTAGCAGGAATAAAAGAGGAGAAATATAGAAAAAGAGCCATTTGGCTCTCAATATCATAAACTGATTACTTTTAAATCAAGTAACTTATTATATAACTCATCAGCATTAGCTCCTTGTTCTTGAATCCAATATAAGGCTAATACAAGTTTTTGAGGTGACTCTGCCTGCACGCAAGCTTGCCATTGACCGTTTAGAAAAATAGGAATAAATACGCCATATAGACCCTCAAAATAGCTAATATCTGCTATACCCGTTCTTTTATACATAGCTAAACATATATCGTAAGCTGAATTGAAAACATCATCTAACTCAAATCCCTCTGAACGAAGCCATTCCGCAAACTCTAATAAACTATGTAAAGAGCTTCCCTCATGTTTAACGATAGAATAATAGTATACTCTATCCGAATTAGATAATTGCTGAATGGTTTTATCTTTAAATTTTAAATCCACTATATCAAACCTCTATACTCCGACTTAGACTTCACCAGAGCCATTACACTCTATACATTTACCATTCCCGTCACACTGTATACAACGACTACCTCCACCAGAAAAAACATTATTTGGATTGGGGTGAGGATTATTCATTCTGTCATCACCAGTTCCATTGCAGAAACGACAAATTCCAGTTCCATTGCAAACACCACATTGAGCCATAAGGAACCTCCTTTTTTATTTTTATTTCTTCAAAAGATTTCGCAATATAAGTTCAGGATTTTCTAAAGTAAGTTTTGTAATTTGATAGCTTTCTGAATCGTGATAATCAATTTCTTGAATAGATTTATTAAAATTGTATATTTTTGAATTTGGTAAAGCTGTAATAATAGGGGAATGAGTAGCTATGATGAATTGAGCTCCGCTTTGCGTTAGTTCATATATCTTTGCCATAAAGGCTAATTGATTTTGTGGCGAAAGAGCAGCTTCTGGTTCATCTAAGATATATAATCCATTAGGTTTAAATTTATTTAAAACCAGACCTAAGAATGCCTGACCGTGCGAGCGTTCGTGAGGGATTCCGCCGTAAGAATCTAATTTATAGCCCATAGCAATCTCTCTACTGTATATATCTTCCAGATAAGTAGCTACATTATAAAAACTTTCAGCCCTCAAGAAAAATCCATCCCGCGGTCGCTTAGCTCCTCTAACAATCTGAATATATTCACTAAGGTTTGAATGAGTTTCTTTAGTTGCAAAATTAAAATTAACAGTTCCACCCTCAGGATTAAATCCTAAAGAAACCGCAATACCTTCAAGTAAAGTTGATTTACCACTCCCATTTTCGCCCATAAAAAAGGTAATAGGAGAAGACAAATTTAAAGAATCAATGGAATTTATTGATGGAATTTCAGAGTAGTATTTACCTTTAGGTATAGGTTTTATCCTTATTTCTTTGATAAAAGCATCCATTGTATCCCCTTTCATTTTTTATTATATCATTTATCTTTTGATAGATAAAGTAAAATCAATTAGTAAATAAAAAATAATTTCATCATTTTCCAAATTATTACTTCCACCTACAGTAAGCTCAATTTTATCTTGTGTTGTGAAAGCTCTATTTTCTAGATAATTTACAACATTTTCTGTTAAGATTATCATATTTTTCATTTTCGAAGC
The DNA here is from genome assembly GCF_003942695.1 of Streptococcus mitis. Lineage (GTDB taxonomy): Bacteria > Bacillota > Bacilli > Lactobacillales > Streptococcaceae > Streptococcus > Streptococcus mitis_BD. The sequence continues at coordinate 9,103 of NZ_RJNU01000014.1, read as the reverse complement.
GGTATAGTCATAACTGGCTTTTATAGATAAAGCGAAACTTTTAACTTTAAAAATTTTATTGATAGCTTCTTTGGGTAAATGTCTATCAATAACTTCATGAAATTCATCTTCATTTTTACAAAAGCCAGCAATTAAGGTTAATTTGTTGCTGTCTTTAAAATTGCTTTCAATAAACTGAGCGATTCGCTCATTGATGGTCTCGTTTTGAATTATAAAACCATTCTGGATAATTGGCATTTTGGAAATAGAATCTTGAATCAAAACTTTTAAAGTGGATGAAACGAGATTTTTATTATCGTTTAACGCTTCAGGCTTATATAAATCAAAATAAAAAATCTGTTGTTGACTTTTTAAAGCTTCCTCAATAGCTTTTCTATGTGAATATGGCGTTAATAGAATCTCATTTTCAAGATACTTAAAAATGTACTGGTTAATGATTTGCGCTTGTCTTAATTCTTCTGAGTTTTTGGAAGGAATATTCGAAAGATTCACCAAGAAAATCAAAAGGGTTGCCAAGTAAAGTTCATCTTCTTGGCAATGATTAAGCAATTCTATTTTTTTGCTACCAAACACAACGGTAGCTTTTTTGGTTTGGCTTAAAAAAGCTGATTTGATTTTAAAAACAGCTTGCTTATAATCGAAGGTTTCATCACGGTTCAAATCTTTGAAAATATCTGCTATCCTTTGAGATTGAAAGCCTAAATCACTAATCGGCAAAGCTTCGCGGTAAAATTCTGGAATTTCTTCGTCTCCCGTAAAAATGCGGTTGCTAGAAACACGGTTAATTTCTGGAATAAATGAAATTTTAGGGTTGTTTTCACTCACTAATCTGTTCAAAATACTATTGACGAAATCTTCTTGGTTTCGTTTTTTCTTTTCAGATTTTTGCAAAATATAACAAAACCATCCTAATCTAAATTCGGCCACACGATTTCTCCTTGAGATTTATGAGATTTTTTACCTGATGAATGAGATAAAAATATTCGCTACACTATAATCATAAACAAAGTCGACAATGTTTATAACCTAAATTATACCAAAATTAAAGGAGAAATCTCATGAATCATATTCAAAAATCAACCCCAAAAGTAGAACTTTCTCAACTTGTTAGCCCCTATCAGTTAGAAGTCGCTAAAACACTAAGTGAATCGATGGCAGATAATCAAGTCTTGGAGCTTCTCGCCAGCGATATTTTATATAAAGTGGGCAATCTGGCGCTTACTCAGTCTGAAATCCTCAAAAATACACCAGAAGCTAAAGAATATACAGATTATATTCTCAAAGCGTTCACTTATTACGCTACTGAAAAGATGAAATGAGGTATCTTTATGATGGATTACTTTATAGCTTTTATGATTATCGTCGTTGCCATATTTCTTTGGGATTGGTTCGAAAAACCAAAACAAGAAGACAAAAAGTACTGTAGTAAAGAAGAAATCGCTCTGGCAGAATTTCTGGAAAAACGGCAAGAAATCAATCAACTTTTCTTGGCTGCTAAAGCAGAAATGCGAAAAATTTCAAGAAAATAAAAGGATTGTTTAGACTAGACAAATGGTCAAAATATGTTCAAATATACTACTGTTTTGAGGTCTAAAAATCATTCCAATCGCTTCAAAAACTGAGGTAAGCGAAATTTAACTTTTTACCAATTTTCTTGTATAAATGGAGGCAGAAAGGAGACCAGCCATGAAAAAACTAATAGCATATATTCTTGGATTTGTTGCTTGTGCTTGGCTTATCAACTGGGCGGTTAAACTAATTCTGGAAGTTTGGTGGTTCTTGGTTCTGACGACTGTGGTTGTTTTTATCGGCTGGCTTGCCTTTCGGATTATTAAATCTAAAGAATGGAGGTAGAGATGAAAAGAAAATTCGAAGCGCTATCTTGGAGTGAGTTTCACTGGCAACGGCCATTTGAAATAGATGATGTCAAAGCTATGTTGGGTCAACTGGTCGGGCTAAGTCGGCGCAAAGCAGTTATCTTTGAAATCCGATTATCTAAGAATCGCGTGCGCTATCTGTTAGGAACAGAAGAACAGGACAAGCAACATATCAGCCAACTAATTCAATCGCACCGAGCTATTCAGTTTTCAAGAGCTCCTAAACGAGAAAAACTTTCGGTTGCACGGTTAGTGAACATTAAAGAATCTCACTATGCTTTAAAAACGGACTCTGCAGAAAACATGATACGTTCAAGTCTTGCAATTTCAAAAATACTTCAGCCAGATGAGACAGTGGTTGTTCAGTTGGTCATTGGTGCAGGCTCACCACCTCGCCCGCAACCAAAAGATTTGCCGAATTTATCCGCTAAATGGTATCAAGTGATTACAAATAATATTCCTGAGCTTTCTGAAAACTCCAAAAAGCTAATGAAACAAAAACTAAACCAATCTACTTTTAGGTGTGAAATTCGCCTTGGTGTTCAATCTCGCAGTATTTTGCGAACAAAGGAATTTCTTGGCAGCCTACTTAGTAGTTTTCGCATGATGGAATCAAATGCAACCATTGAATTAAAACCATTAGCTATCCAAAAACTCAATCAATCGCAACCTTCTTGGACTTATCCCTATAGCTTGGGAGTTTCAGACCTCGCTTGTTTTCTGCTTCTTCCAATTGGTGAAGAAAATATTGCAGGTGTGCCAAATGTTCACCCTAAATTAGTAGCGCCGCCTTTGGGATACAATGTTAATCGGAAAACTCAGCGAAGTTTGGCACAAACGGTTGAAAGTCAATCAAGACCAATTCAAATTTCAACACAAGCTGGCAAGAAGCATACTGTCTTTATTGGCTCAACTGGTTGCGGCAAAACTACCACTATGAGTCATTTGATTTTATCAGATATACAATCTAAACATCATAGCGTAGTTGTGGTGGACGCCAAAGGTCAACTTACTCATGAACTATTAGAGCGCACGTCAACTGAACACGATGAAGATATGGTAGTCATCTCGCCAACCGCCAAACGAGTTGTTGGTATCAATCCTTTTGAGCTCACTAAGCACGGTATCGAGCCAGAAGTTATTGCAGATTATCTACTGGAGCTATTTAAAGGACTTTATCCTGAACATTTTGGAATTTACTCGCTGGATATTCTATCGCACAGTTTTCTAACGCTTGCTAGAATTCCAAACACTTCTTTAGTCATGCTACCAAGTTTACTCACTAATCAATCCTTTCGAAATAAACTATTAAGAGAGTTAAAAGACCCAATCGGGCTGGAAAGTTTCTGGAACTGGTTTGAGCTACTCAGTGAAGCTCAACGTCACCAGATGTTAAACCCCATTTTGAATAAATTCCGACAGTTTTTGCTTCGTCCGCAACTTCGGGCAATGTTGGGACAAACTAATCCAAATTTCAGTCTTGCAGAAATCTTTAAAAGCAGAAAAATCGTATTGATTCCACTAAATAAATCAATAATCGGTTCAGAGTCTGCGAAACTAATTGGTAGCCTAATCACTTCAATGCTATGGATGTTAATTTTGCGCCAGTCGTCCGTTGAGCCAAGCAAACGCCAATCTGTCTTTATCTATATTGATGAAACACCAAGTTTCTTAGGAATCCCCAATTCTAACTTAGACGAAGCACTTTCGCAATCTCGCCAATTTAATGTTGGCTGGAATATCGGTTTTCAGCATCTTGCACAGATGTCACCCCAGTTAAAAGCTGGAATTGAATCTAATGTTGCGAATAAAATTGTTTTTGGCTTAAATCTTGATGAAGCTCGCGAAATGGCAAAATATACTCTGGAGATTGATAAAGAAGATTTTTACAGCTTACCGCCATTTTGGGCATATATCAGAACAGAAATCTCACCAAATACCTACCGATGGCTTATCGGTAAAACCTACCCACCTAAATCAAAAATTAGAGATAGTCGTGTGCCATTTTTGAATAGCTTGAGCCGATACGGACAAGATATTTCAGAAATTGAAAGCCAATTCGAAAACTACATTTTTGAAAAATCTTCTTCGAAAAATGAAGATTCTAATCAAAAATTAACAGATTTAGGGCGCAAAAAGCGTTCCAATCGCTCTTCGAATCGTGTTGATGAAGAAAATTCTTCCACCCCTGATAAATAAAGGTTTTCAGAATTTTTACTCACACGACTTACTCCGTAACTAAGCACATTTTACGGGAGCACATCTTTTAAATTTTAATGGAGAACAAAACAGATGAAATGGAATTACAAAACAGATAATGACACGCAAATTCTTTACTTTTTAAGTCAAGCTAGATATGCCACCACCAACCAACTAGCCAGACTCTTTTTTGCCAGTAGCGTGAGAGCTGAAACCGCCATTCGCCGTGCTAATTTTGCACTGCAAAGTCTGAAGAAAGCTGGATTGGTTTCACACTTGAAACGGCGAGTTGGTGGCGCACGCCGTGGCTCTGCTTCTTATGTTTGGCAAATTACTTTTCAGGGACTAAAATTTCTTAAAAACCAAGATGAAACTGTTGTTTTGCGCTATAAAAATCAATATGAGCCAACTCAGCACCACGTTGAACACACTTTGGCGATTACGGAAGTTTTTGTTGAGACACTGGAGACCGTTCGAGATTCAGAAAAGCTATCACTTGAAACTTTTTCCTTTGAGCCGAACTCTTGGCGTAGCTACCCAAAACTTTCTGGTATAGGAATGACCCTAAAACCAGACGCTTATTTAGAGCTGATTAATCACGATTACGAAGACCATTATTTTCTGGAAATAGACCGAAGCACGGAAAGTCTTGCACGTGTCGTAAATACTTGTAAGAAATATATTGAATATTATCGCTCAGGTATTGAACAGCGCCAAAAGGAAGTTTTTCCCTATGTTTTGTGGGTTGTGCCAGATGACAAGCGTAAGCTGGCGATTTCGAAAGCGATTCAAAAAGAATTATACAATTTTTGGGAACTGTTCACTGTCATAACGCTGGAAGAATACCCAGATTATATCAAAGGAGGAATTTTGAATGAATCAGAAGAATCAAGATAGAGACTCAAACCAGCCCTCACGCACCACCGATGAAATTTGTCGAATTGGTCGAACGACTTACTTAATCCGTCACCGTTTTACTGGAAATCGCAATCTTGAAAATGTCCTAGAAAGGTTGATTTTAAGCGACAAATCACTACTTTAACAGTAGTAAAAATGGTATAATAGAAGCATAAGGTGTGTGAACTCCAAAAGGAGAAAAACACATGAACAGAACTTTGACAATTTCAGATTATAGACAAGTAGACACTTCGAAACTTTCAGATATTACAGTGGTTTATTGTCGCTTAAGTCAAGACGATGGACTGGAAGGAGATAGTAACTCAATTACCAATCAGAAGAAAATTCTTCTTGATGTGGTTACAAGAGAAAATCTCTCTAATCCCATTTTGTTTGTCGATGATGGCTTTAGTGGCACAAATTTTGACCGTCCAGCTATTTCAGAAGCTCTTAGATTGGTGGAAAATCGGCAAGTTTCAAACTTCGTCGTTAAGGATTTAAGCCGTTTGGGTCGCTCTTATATCAAGGTTGGTCAACTAACGGAAATCACCTTTCCTAGTTTTGACGTCCGCTTCATCGCCTTAAATGACGGTGTGGATTCAAATAAGCCTAATGAAACTAATTCTATTTTCTTGCCAATTAAGAGTTTAATGGACGAAATGTATGCGGCGGATACCAGCAAGAAGATTCGGGCAGTGGTGCAAGCGAAAGCCAAAGCTGGCGAGCGAGTAACTACTAACCCACCTTACGGCTATCTAAAAGATTCAAACAATCCTAAAAATTGGATTATTGACCCAGTTGCCAGTGAAGTTGTGAAACGGATTTTTCAGGAAGCGAAAAGCGGAAAAAGTCTCTCAGAGATTGCGAAAGGGTTAGAAAATGACAAAATTTTTAAACCAGACCGCCACCGAATCGAAATAGGTTTAAAACCCATTTCCGCTAGTTCAAATGTTGAGAACTTGCCTTATTTTTGGACGAGAGAGACTCTAAGTAATATTTTAGGACGTGAAGAATATCTTGGACATACGGTTAATCTTCGTACACGGAAAAAATCTTATAAAGACAAGCGTAAGGTGGATAACTCAAAGGAGGATTGGTTAGTTTTCAAAAATACTCATGAAGCGATAATTGACCAAGAAACTTTCGATATTGTTCAAAAAATGCGAAGTCATAAGCGTTCAAATCAACGGTATAAAAATCGGATTGGTCACGAAAACTTGTTTGCTGGATTAGTTTTTTGTGGAACTTGTGGGCGAAAACATTATTTTTGCCCACAAGAGAAAAACGGACTTAATCATGACCATTATAAGTGTTCTGGTTATCGTAAGCCGATTGATGGTTGCGAAAATCCCCACTACATTCAAAAATCCGCCTTGATTGAGATTGTGAGTGACAAGCTCCGCCAAACCATTCAGGAAATCCACTTCGACCAAGAAGCCTTTTTGAAAAAGTTAGAACAGCAAAGCCAAGCTCAATTCAGTAAGGATAACAAACGCCAGCGCCAGCAACTTCAAAAAGATGAATACCGCTTCAACGAAATAGACCGAATTATCCAACAGCTCTATGAAGATAATCTACTTGGTAAAATTTCAGATGAACGCTTTGTGAAACTAAGTCAGAGCTATGAAGAAGAACAGGAACAACTTCAAACTTCCATTTCTGACTTAACTGAAAAACTCACCCAGCAACAAGAAGATAGTCTTAATATCTCCAAGTTTATGGCGAGAATTTCGAAATATACAGAGCTACCAGAATTAACCGTTGAAATAGTGAATGAACTGATTGATAAGATTGTGATTCATAAACCAATTGGCACGAAACGCAATCGTATTATTCAAATTGACATTTATTACAATTTCATCGGAAAACTGAACAACGAGAAAAGCGAGCCAACCGACTTGGCTCGCTAATATTAACCCAAATAACTAAACTGCTATGTGTCAGGTCAGCTAAACTGGTCTATTTTATTTTGTATTTATTAGGGAATAAATTTGATATGTATTGGTAAAAGTGATACAATAGATATACAGAATAAGTTAAGGGGAAATACTATGCCACAAATTGCTGTTAGGGTAGATGATGAATTAAAAAAAGAAGCCACTGCCCTTTTTAATGAGTTAGGCTTGGATATGACAACTGCTGTAAAGTTGTTTTTGAAGCAAAGTGTTTTGACTAGAAGTATTCCTTTTGAAGTAAAATTAGATTTAGAAGATAATAAAAATCAAAAGCATTGACAATATTAAAAAAGGATAGAAGCTATGGTTTATACAGTAGAACAGATAAAGGATAAGATTGTTCCTATTGCTAAACAGTATGATTTGTCTAAAATATATCTATTCGGCTCTTATGCTAGAGGTGAAGCTGATGAAAAGAGTGATGTTGATATTGCTTTAGAGTTAGAGGACGATTCAGTATATTTTGATGTATACGGTAGGCTCTTAACTGTTTTTGATGGTGCTGTAGATATTTTATTAGTAAGTGATCTACTTGCACCAAAGACGAATATTGGGAAGTTAGTTAAGAAGAATTTTTTGAATGATAGAGAGGTTATTTATGAGAAGTCAATCTCTTGAATCTGATATAGCTTATTTGAAGGATATGATTTTATATCTTGATAAAGCTGCTGGAGTTTTAGATAAAGCAAGAAAATATAATTTGCCATTAGATGATGATATGGTTGTTGATTCTATTGCCATGAATTTAGGACAAGTAGGAGAACAGCTATCTTTAGGGAAATTATCAGAAGAAGTGAAGCAGAAGTATGCTGATAGGATAAATTGGATTCAGATAAAAGGATTCAGGAATTTTATTTATCATAATTACTCTAATTTGAATTTTAAAATTGTTGAGGGAATATTGAAAAAATCTGTTCCTGAAACGAAAGAATCTCTATACTCGATTATCCGAGAGTTGGAAAAAGAATTATAAGATTCTTGAAAATTATTGCTGGTTAGTTAAGGAGATAGAATATGGAAATTAAAGAAATAAGTTATCAGGATAGAGTTCCAAAAAACATGATTTCAAAATTTAATTATTTTGTAAAAGACTTTTTGAAGGAGTATTCCGATCAGCTAGATGAAATGGAAGCTGGTAAAAGTATGACAATTAAGAAAGAATATGAAGGGAATTTAGAAGTTTATTTTGTAGAATTTATGTTCAATAAAAAAGGTGGTGGCTTTTTTACTGGGAATGTAAATAATGATCTGTTTGTGACTTGTAATGAAGAGTTTTGGGGAAGAGTAATTTTAGAATAAAAGACGAAAGAAAATCAAACATTCCTGGATATTTAATTCGTTCTTTGGGTTGAAAAGTTCAACCAGGTACTTAAAATNTGTTCGGAAATAGAAAAAATAACACTATCTTAGATAATGTTATTTTTTTTGTTCTCATTGTAAAATTGTGTAGCTATTTCTTTAACGTAGTTTTCGTATTTAGAAGGAATATCAGCGTTATTGAGATAGTCTTGATAATTGAAACTATCGTCTATGGGATATTCGCTATTGACTAAACTCATGAAGTCAAGGATTCGTCCTTTTTCGCTTTCATTTTCTATATGATTTTTAAAGGAATCTATCTGAGAAAGTGAGTTGTTGCAGTCGTCATTGATTAGATGGTGTTTTTCATGAAGAAGGACATTTATTTTTTCAATATCACTTGTGTCAGATCGTAGGAAGATAAAGTGCTTATTATTCGCAAGTACATATCTACCTTTACTTGATAAGTTGTTAAGAGTGATAACTTGACAATTTAATTGTTCAATCTCTTTGATAACTTTGTTTAGATTCATACTTATTTTTTATTAGAGAAGTAGTCTTTTAGAAAGTTCTTAATGATTTCTCTGTCGTTATCTGTGATAGGCGTACCATCATAGGCAACTGAATTATCAATAGCGTTATCTATGTCAACCTCTAAGTCAAGATCAGGATAATCTGTTTTACCTAATAGATAGTCAGTTGATACATTGAAGAAGTCAGCAATTTTTTGTATTGTATTTCCTGATGGTTTTCTAGTACCTTTTTCCCAATTTTGATAAGAAGGTTGACTTGTTCCTAAAAACTCAGCCATTTGTTTTTGAGTGAAATTATGTTGTATTCTCAGTGATTTTAGTCTTTCAGGAAACATAGTTTTTC
>NZ_RJNU01000013.1:0-38936 GCF_003942695.1 Streptococcus mitis | reverse complement strand
AGATCCCCTATCAGAAGAAAAAATTTCTAATAGTTTTTTGGAGTTCTGTTCTTGATTCTTTTCAAATATATCAAAATAGCTTCTAGCACCTTTTATATCTTTTAATAATAGTTTTTCTAAAAAATACATCATTGCACTGTAACCAATTGCTTTCTTTATTAATAACTTATCAGCATCCCAAATATCGTAGTATACAATTTCAAATGCTCCAAAAAAATTGATTATGTCTTTAGCAACTTCTGCCGGTTGATTTTTTATGAATGAATCTCTAAACACCTTTTTCTTATTTATGGGTAAAGCATTTGGACCATATTGTTCAATTGTTAAATTGTCCATTGTACTATTAGAAGTAATAAACTGAGAAATTTTTTTTGCAACAGTACCCTGTGATATAAATTGACCATATTTCTCTTTCTTCCCTAACATCTTTATCTTACCATAAAATGGAGAAACATCATTCTCATTAAGAAGTTTGACTACCCGAGCTGTAAAAGATTCTACAGTATAAATGTCTGATCTCTCACTATAAATAATTCCAAAAAGTTGACTAATGGTTGAACTATCCACTTGTCTTTGATTGGCATTAATTGCTACAAATATAGAAGCCGCAGTAGCTTGATCAGCATCTTGGTATATGATTAAAGGAAGTTCAAATTCTTTCTCTCCTCCCTCTCTCATATACCTGTTAATACCTTCAAGTCTATGCTGTCCATCAATAACAGTAAACGGTTTAGCTGAATCAAAGTCAGAGTCAAACCTAATTTTCAACTCGTTTTCTTCCTCATCTATAAAATCCGAATTCAAGGATACAATAATCGGTGTTGGGAAGATTGAATCTTTTCTGTAGCAAAAATCCTTAATAGAATTAGCTCTATTATCATTTAAATATCTCTGTACTCCATCTTCAAAATCAGATAGTCTCTTAACTTCTGAAATTTTTAAGATATCAGAAGCTCTTCCGGTAGTAAGTATGAAATTATATACCCCGTCACCTTGATTTACTTCCATTCCTTTAGGGAAGCTAACCGTATCTCTCATCTATTCTCCTCCTCTCCTTTCTCGTAATAAATCAAAATCTTTATTATCTATTTTCAAATCTCGGAAATCTTTCTTTTCACTTGCATTTCTCTGTTCTTCAGTTTTCTGTACTAATTCTTCAAATGCATTTCTCTGTTCTTCAGCTTTCTGTACTAATTCTGCAATATTAGTACCATCATCTTCTCTCATTGATCCTTCAGAATATCCATATAGAAGATGAATCAGAATAAATAATACTACTTCAATAACTAGTCCGAAGCAATTTAATAGTGAATTGCTTCTAATTTGTCCATAGTAGAAAGCAGATAAAAGCATTAGAACGAAAGAAGAGATAATAATTGAGAGATTAGAATAGAATGGTAACAGTTGAATTCCATGCTCAATATTATCTTGAGATTTTTTTGAAAATAAGCCTCTAAATCGGGCTCTATAAGATAGCACAATATTTGATGCTATACTTATTATCGTACTAAATAGTATGCCTTGCTGTAGCTTCTCCACAATACTGCTACCCCAGTTACTCCATTCGGAAGTTGGAGAGGTTACAGGGATTGTAAAAAGTATAATTGGAATAATTGCTGTTAGAAAAACATTTAACAATACTTTTTCCCAATCAAATTTTTTAAAAAAACTCTTTAATTTCTTTATCATTTTTTTCATCTCAAAACACCATCTCCCCACTCTCCTCCAACGTAAACTTGACATTATCCTCAATCCATTTACGTCGTGGTTCGACCTTGTCTCCCATGAGGACATTGACGCGGCGTTCTGCGCGTGCCAAGTCTTCGATCGTGACACGAATGAGAGTTCGAGTTTCTGGGTTCATGGTTGTTTCCCAGAGCTGGTCGGCGTTCATCTCACCAAGTCCCTTGTAACGTTGAAGGGTAGCGCCTTTACCGAACTGCTTGCGGAGTTCTTCTAGCTCTCCATCCGTCCATGCGTAGGCCACTTCTTCTTTCTTGCCTTTACCTTTGGACATCTTGTAAAGAGGGGGAAGGGCGATATAGACATGCCCTGCCTCAACTAGGGGACGCATGTAACGGTAGAAAAATGTCAAGAGCAAGGTCTGGATATGGGCACCATCGGTATCGGCATCGGTCATGATAATGATCTTGTCATAGTTAGCATCCTCAATGGAGAAATCTGCTCCCACACCCGCACCGATGGTATAAATCATGGTGTTGATTTCCTCATTTTTAAGGATATCCGCCATCTTGGCCTTGGCTGTATTGATAACCTTACCACGAAGAGGTAGGATAGCCTGGAACTTGCGGTCACGACCTTGCTTGGCAGAGCCACCGGCAGAATCCCCCTCGACCAGATAGAGTTCATTTTTTGCAGGATTCTTAGACTGGGCTGGGGTCAATTTTCCAGACAACAAGCCCTTGTCTTTCTTGTTCTTCTTACCATTTCGACTCTCATCACGCGCTTTGCGCGCTGCCTCACGAGCGTCACGCGCCTTGATAGCCTTGCGGATGAGATTGGAAGCCAATTCCCCATTTTCCATGAGGAAGAAAGTTAATTTTTCAGCAACAATGCTATCCACAATCGGGCGAGCCAGTGGACTGCCTAGTTTGTCCTTGGTCTGTCCTTCAAACTGGAGGTGTTCTTCAGGAACTAGGATAGAAAGAACGGCCGCTAGTCCCTCACGATAGTCTGAACCTTCAAGGTTTTTATCTTTTTCCTTGAGAAGACCAGTCTTACGCGCGTAGTCGTTCATGACTTTAGTAATGGCAGACTTAAGTCCTGTCTCATGCGTCCCACCATCCTTGGTGCGAACGTTATTGACAAAGGATAGAATGTTATCCGAAAATCCATCATTGTACTGGAGAGCTACTTCCACTTGGAAACCATTGTCTTCACCTTCGAAGTAAAGAACTGGTGTCAAGGTTTCCTTGTCTTCATTCAGATAAGAAACAAAGTCCTGAACTCCATTTTCATAGTGAAACTCAATCGCTTCTTCTGTTCGTTTGTCAGTCAGAGACAAGGTCACATTTTTTAACAGAAATGCTGACTCATTAAGACGCTCTGAGATGGTGTTATACTTGAAGTCTGTCGTAGAAAAGATAGTCGCATCAGGCATGAAGGTAACCTTGGTACCTGTTTTAGACTTAGCAGCTGTCCCAACCTTTTTCAGAGTTGTTACTGGTTTACCGCCATTTTCAAAACGCTGTCTATAGACTCCACCATCACGGGTAATTTCCACTTCCAGCCAGCTTGATAGGGCATTAACGACCGAAGAACCCACTCCGTGAAGACCACCAGATGTTTTGTAGCCACCTTGACCGAATTTTCCTCCAGCGTGGAGAATGGTAAAGATAACTTCAACGGTTGGGATACCCATGGCATGCATCCCAGTCGGCATCCCACGACCATGGTCTTGAACGGTTAGACTTCCGTCTTTATTAATAGTCACATCAATGCGATCACCAAATCCTGACAAGGCTTCATCGACCGCATTATCCACGATTTCCCAGACTAGGTGATGGAGACCCGCACCATCAGTCGATCCAATATACATCCCCGGACGTTTACGGACCGCATCCAACCCTTCTAGCACCTGAATGGCATCATCATTGTAGTTGTTAATATTGATTTCCTTTTTTGACACAAGGAACCTCCTATTTGTTCATCTTTTCTATTTTACAGGTTTTCTAGGGATTTTGCAAAGCTTTTCCCTTTCAGCCGTCACAATTTCACAGGATATTCTCTGACTTTCTATACCATTTCATGGTATAATAGGTCTATGATGACATTTGTATTATTAATTTTAGCTTATCTGCTAGGTTCAATTCCATCTGGTCTTTGGATTGGACAAATTTTCTTTCAAATAAATCTGCGTGAACATGGTTCTGGAAACACCGGAACAACCAATACTTTCCGAATTTTAGGTAAGAAAGCAGGTATGGCAACCTTTGTGATTGACTTCTTTAAAGGAACCTTGGCCACTCTCCTTCCAATTCTTTTCCACCTACAAGGTGTATCACCTCTTGTTTTTGGACTTTTGGCTGTCATTGGACATACCTTCCCTATTTTTGCTGGCTTTAAAGGTGGCAAGGCTGTCGCAACCAGTGCTGGAGTGATTTTCGGATTTGCGCCTTTTTTTTGTCTCTATCTAGCAGTTGTATTCTTTGGAAGCCTCTATCTAGGTAGTATGATTTCCCTGTCTAGCGTTGTTGCTTCTATTGCTGCTGTAATTGGAGTTCTCCTATTTCCACTATTTGGATTTATCCTGAGCAGCTACGACCCTCTCTTCATCCTGATTATCCTAGCACTTGCTAGCTTGATTATCATTCGTCACAAGGATAATATCACACGCATCAAAAATAAAACTGAAAATCTTGTCCCTTGGGGATTGAACCTAACTCATCAAAATCCTAAAAAATAAAACGCCAGTTTAAAACTGGCGTTTAAAGATATTCAATTACACTAATATCCTAGTGTGGAATTTTAATAGATAAATTTTCTAAGCAATAATTTTCATGGTGGAAATAAAAATGAAAAATATAATTAGTGACCGTATCTCAAATAAGCAAATTATAAAAGATTTTATTAGCAATTTCATTGGCTCTTTGAGCGGGAAATCTTTCAATTTTGCTTTAGGTTTGATGCTACTGGATCAAACAAAATCTGCAATGAGTTTTGGGATTAATATGATTATTTATCCTTTAGTCAGTTTGATTTTCTTAGTTCCCATTGGTAATCTAGTAGATAGATACCCACACAAGAAAATTTTGATATATAATTTCATCTTTAGAATTTTTACCTTTCTTTTGTTCTATGCTTTTTATTTTCTTATGGATTCTTCGAGTATCTTATACCTAGTAATTCCGTTTGTAATACTTCACTCTATTACAGTCAATATAAGTGATACTTGTTATTCAGCCTCAATTCATGAATTAGTAAATGATAAAAAAATTCAAAGATTAAGTTCTGTTACACAGACTGCCATTGCAATTGCAACCATGCTTTCTCCAGCTATTGGAGTCATTTTTTATGGTTGGTTAGGTTTTGCAGGTTTTATTCTAATTGAAATCTTTGCAAACCTCCTCTCTTTAGGAGTTCTACTTAGTATGAAATTTTACTATGAATATAACGAGAAAGAGAACAAGGGTACGAATTGTGAAAATCCTCTGCATGGAGTCAAAGGAATCATTCAATTTCTTAAAGAAAATCAAATTGTAAAATACATTATTCTTGTAAGTGTTATCCTCAATTTTTTCTACACATCTATCAGTATTGGGGTGCCATTTGTAGTAAAAGAACAACTTCTGTTAGGTAACTCGACAGTAGGAATGCTTGAAACTATGGCAGCAGTAGGAATGCTTTTAGCCAGTATTTCAATGTCACTATTGCCAGATAAGAAAGAAAACAACATCTTACTCTCGAGTAAGATAACCATGCCACTTGTTCTCTTAACTATGGCTATTATTGGTTTAGGCATCACATTTGCATCAACTAACTCTCAAATTATTATTTCTTTTCTTGGTAGTATATTTATGGGAATCATTGCGTTTACTCTTGTTGTTTTAAATATTATTGTGATGACTTACCTTCAAAGTACCATCGAAACAAAATTTTTAGGCAGAGTAATGAGTACTTTATTTACACTGAATACATCTATCATGCCGATAGGTACCATAGTATTCACTTATCTTTTTCAAAAAGAAGTGAATGGAGGGGTGATATTCATATTCGGGGGAGGAACCCTTTTAATATATATAATTATAATGTTACCTAAAATTTTTAGAATACTAAAAATTGAAAATTAAGTTTAATTAGAACTTAAAATTTAAGAGTTACTTATTCGCTATAAATTTATTATCATATGTTTTAAAACTAAAATTTTAAAAATAGAAAACGCCAGTTTGAAACTGACGTTTTTTTGTATGCTTATTTTGACTTGATATAGTTGATACCGTCTGCTTTTGGTGCAACTGCTTTTCCAAAGAAGGCTGCCAAGACAAGAATGGTCAAGACATAAGGCGCGATTTGAAGGTAAACCGCTGGCACTCCTTGTAGGAAAGGCAATTGAGAACCGATAACTGCCAAACTTTGTGAAAGTCCAAAGAAAAGACTAGAAAGCATAGCACCAATTGGATTCCATTTACCAAAGATCATTGCAGCAAGAGCGATAAATCCAGGTCCTACAATGGTTGTCACTGAGAAGTTGACAGAGATTGATTGGGCGTAGATAGCTCCCCCAATTCCACCTAAGAAACCTGAAATGATAACCCCAAGATATCGCATCTTGTAGACATTGATCCCCAAGGTATCCGCTGCTTGAGGGTGTTCCCCTACAGAGCGAAGGCGAAGACCAAAGCGCGTCTTAAAGAGAATAAACCAAGCAAGGAAAGAGAAGGCAATCGCGATATAACCTAGTAGACTGGTAGACTTGAAGAAGATATCTCCAATCACTGGGATATCAGCCAAAACTGGGAAATCAAAACGTCCAAAAGTCTGGCTTAAGTTATCCGTTTGCCCTTTGTTATAAAGAACTTTAACCAAGAAAACTGCTAGGGCAGGAGCCATCAAGTTCAATACTGTACCACTGACAACATGATCCGCACGAAAATGGACCGTTGCGACTGCATGGATGAGGGAGAAAATAGCTCCCACAGCACCTGCAACTAACAAGGAAATCCAAGGAGTCGCCGCTCCAAGTTGTTCTGCAAACTCGAGGTTAAAGACAACCCCCGAAAAGGCTCCCATTACCATAATACCTTCAAGACCGACATTGACAACACCACCACGTTCGGAGAAAACTCCTCCAATACTCGTAAAAATAAGTGGTGCTGAGTAAATCAGCATAGAAGAGACTAAGAGGGTGAGTAATGTTGTAATAGACATCCTTACTTACCTCCTTTAACTTGTTTTTTGGGTTTGACAAAGCGTTCAATAATATAGTGAACACTGACAAAGAAGATAATAGACGCTGTTACAATGCTGACAAGCTCAGACGGAACTTGTGCTGCGTTCATACCCGGCGCACCAACTTGTAGAACACCGAATAGAAAGGCCGCAAAGAGAATTCCAATTGGTGAATTCCCAGCAAGCAAACTAACTGCCATCCCGTTAAATCCGATAGCTAATGATGAACCTTGAACGTAAACGTTTTGGAAGGTTCCAAGACCTTCGACTGCTCCACCAAGACCAGCTAAAGCACCAGAGATGATCATTGATAGGATGATTGTACGTTTTGCTGAAATACCAGCGTACTCCGAAGCATGGGGATTAAGACCAACTGCACGAATTTCAAAACCGAGAGTCGTTTTCTTGAGCAAGAACCAAATCACGCCAACAGCAATGATTGCAAAGAAGATTCCGATATTCATACGGGAATTTCCAGTCAACTCTGATAACCATGGTGTCTGGTATGTAGCATTGGCACTAACACGAATCGTTGAATCTGTACTTTGCATAATATCTTTAGGAAAGGCATGAATAAAGGCATTTCCCACATACAATACAATGTAGTTCATCATGATGGTCACGATAACCTCTGACGTACCGAGATAGGCTCTGAGGATACCTGGAATCGCACCAACAATTCCACCTGCGATCAAAGCAATAATCACTGTTAATGGAATCAACACGAGACGAGGCATATCTGGATTTGACAAGGCAAACCAACCACTGAGAATCCAGCCTGCAAGTGCTTGACCAGGAAGTCCAACGTTAAAGAAACCTGCTCGACTGGCAACTGCGAAACCAAGACCTATCAAGACAAGAGGACCCATGGCACGGAAAATTTCTCCAATCCCACGGAGGCTACCGAAAGCTGTATAGAACAACTCCTCATAACCCCAGATAGCATCATATCCGAAGATCCACATGACAATGGCTCCGAGCAAGATTCCTAAGAATACGGAAATCAAGGGAACCGAAATTTGTTGTAATTTTTTAGACATCACTCTTCTCCTTTCCCAAGTTTCCACCAGCCATCAAGACACCAAGTTCTTGTTTGTTAGTCGTTTCTGGCGACACAATACCCTGAATCTTACCATCATGAATAACAGCAATTCGGTCTGAGACATTTAAAATCTCATCCAATTCAAAACTGACAACGAGAACAGCCTTGCCATTATCACGTTCCTCAATCAAGCGTTTGTGAATGTACTCAATGGCACCAACGTCCAAACCACGAGTTGGCTGGCTGACGATAAGGAGTTCAGGATCACGATCAATCTCACGAGCAATAATCGCTTTTTGTTGATTTCCTCCTGAAAGAGCTGCTGCTGGAACAAATTCGCTTGCCGCACGGACGTCAAATTCTTCCATCAGTTTCTTAGCATGTGAAGTGATATTCGCATAGTTCAAAATACCATTCTTACTGAGTGGTTCTTTGTAGTAGGTTTGAAGAGCGATATTTTCTGAAATCATCATCTCCAAAATCAAACCATCACGGTGACGGTCTTCAGGAACATGCCCTACACTGAGTTCCGTAATTTGTCGTGGGTGCATCCCCACGATTGATTTCCCTTTTAATTCAACGCTACCAGACTCAACCTTACGAAGACCTGTAATGGCTTGAATGAGTTCAGATTGACCATTGCCATCAATACCTGCAATACCAACAATCTCACCAGCACGAACATCCAAAGAAAGATTCTTCACAGCTGGAACACCACGGTTTTCATTAACAACCAAGTCCTTGATAGACAAGACCACTTCTTTTGGTTGTGGTGCCTGTTTCTCCGTTTTGAAGGAGACAGAGCGCCCTACCATCATTTCTGCCAAATCGGCATTGGTAGCCCCTGCAATCTCAACGGTCTCGATTGATTTACCACGACGGATAACCGTGACACGGTCAGACACTGCACGGATTTCATCCAATTTGTGGGTGATTAGGATGATGGATTTGCCTTCCTTGACAAGGTTTTTCATGATTGCCATCAACTCGTCAATCTCTGAAGGAGTCAATACAGCTGTAGGTTCGTCAAAGATAAGGATATCAGCACCACGATAAAGTGTCTTCAAGATTTCTACACGTTGTTGAGCACCAACGGAAATATCCGCCACCTTAGCAGCAGGATCTACTGCTAAACCATAACGTTCAGAAAGAGCCTTGATTTCTCTAGTAGCTTCGGCTATATCTAGCACACCATTTTTAGTGATTTCACTCCCCAAAATGATATTTTCAGCTACTGTAAAAGCTTCAACCAACATAAAATGTTGGTGAACCATCCCAATTCCTAGACTAGCAGCTTTAGAAGGTGAATCTAGTTTGACAACTTGACCATTCACCGCAATTTCACCACTAGTTGGCTCAAGAAGTCCTGCCAGCATATTCATCAGAGTGGATTTACCCGCTCCATTTTCTCCTAAAAGTGCATGGATTTCACCTTTTCGCAGTTGCAAATTGATCTTGTCGTTTGCTACAAATTCACCAAACACCTTGGTAATATCCCGCATCTCAATGACATTTTCGTGTGCCATATGCTCTTCCTTTCAGAGGTTTATTTTATTTCAATAAAACCTGCTAATCACATTAACAAGCTCTATTGAGACAAAAATTGCCTCAATTCTTAAAGAAGCGACCGATGGCCGCTTCCTAAGAAATGACTTTTATCCATTATTTTTCAGGAACTTTTACACTTCCGTCAAGGATTTTAGCTTTTGCATCTTCGACAGCCTTTTTACCTTCTTCTGAAAGGTTTGTTACTGCCAAGTCAACCCCTTTATCTTTCAATGAGTAGACGATAACTTGTCCACCAGGGAATTCACCTTTTTCTGTTTTGTTGGCAATATCTTTTACAGTTGTACCAACTTGTTTCAATGTAGATACAAGAACGAAGTTTGATTCTTTACCATCTTTAGAAGTGTATTTACCTTCTGCTGCTTGGTCACGGTCTACACCAATAACCCAAACTTTTTCGTTTTCATTTTTGCTTTCGTTCAAAGATTTTGCTTCAGCAAAGACACCAGCACCTGTACCACCAGCTGCTTGGTAGACAACGTCTGCACCTGCAGCGTATTGAGCTGCTGCAATTGTTTTACCTTTAGCAGCATCACCAAATGAACCAGCGTAGTCAACTTGTACCTTAATAGAAGGGTCTACTGAGGCAACACCAGCCTTAAATCCAGCAGCGAAACGTGAAATAACTTCAGATTCGATACCACCTACAAAACCAACTTGTTTTGTTTTAGTTGTTTTAGCTGCTGCAACACCAGCAAGGTAAGCTGCTTCGTTATCAGCAAATGTTACGCTCGCAACATTCTTTTGATCTTTGATCACATCATCAATCAAGACATAGTTTAAGTCAGAGTGGTCTTTTGCTGCCTCTTCAACTGCATTGTGAAGTGCAAAACCAACACCGAAGATCAGGTTGTAACTTCCAGCCGCTTGTTGCAAGTTGTTAGCGTAGTCAGCTTCGCTTGTTGATTGGAAGTAAGTGTAACCTTTATCTTTAGAAAGATTGTGTTCTTTACCCCAGTCTTGCAAACCTTCCCAAGCTGATTGGTTAAATGATTTATCATCAACACCACCAGTATCTGTTACGATCGCTGCTTTCGTCTTCATTTCAGATGAAGATGAAGCTGCGTTACGAGAAGAGCGGTTACCACATGCAGCAAGTCCAACTGCTGCCACTGCAACTAGACCAAGGCCTAGCCATTGTTTCTTGTTCATTACTGAACCTCCTAAATAAGATGTGCAACGATGTTGCAAGTATAGATCGTTTGGTCACGTAGACCACAGCCACTTGAAGAGTAGCTCAGACTAATTTAAGTCTGTAAATGAGTATGGAAGTAACTCCCCGACCGTCATCTCGACCGTCGATTTATCTTTAGCAACTAAAGTCACTTTTAGATCTTGTTCAAAAAACTCAACCATGACCTGACGACAAGCACCACATGGCGAGATGGGTTTTTCAGTTTGTCCGTAGACAATCAACTCTGAAAACTCCCGTTGTCCCTCCGAAACTGCTTTGAAAATAGCGGTACGCTCTCCACAATTAGTCAAGGGATAACTAGCATTCTCGATGTTCACACCCGTATAAATACTACCATCCTTGGCTACTAAAACAGCTCCGATGGGAAAGTGAGAATAGGGTACATAGGCTTTCTTGCTGGTTTCAATTGCTAATTCAATCAACTCAGTAGTCGCCATCTGCCAATTCTCCTTTTAAAATCGCAACGCCAGCAGATGTTCCAATACGGGTAGCGCCTGCTTCCACAAAAGCGACAGCATCTGCATATGAACGAGCTCCACCAGCTGCCTTAACTCCCATTTCTGACCCGACTGTTTCACGCATCAACTTAACATCCTCAATAGTGGCACCACCAGTTGAAAATCCAGTTGATGTTTTGACAAAGTCAGCGCCTGCCTTCTGGGATAATTGGCAGGCCACAACCTTTTCTTGGTCTGTCAACAAGCAAGCTTCAATAATGACCTTCACCAACTTGTCACCACTTGCTTCTACGACAGCACGGATGTCCGATCCAACTAAATCTAGATTGCCTGATTTGAGGGCACCAACATTGATAACCATATCAATCTCATCTGCACCATTTTGGACAGCTTCTTTTGTTTCAAAAGCTTTCACAGCTGAAGTTGTTGCTCCAAGAGGGAAACCTACTACTGTACAAACCTTTACATCTGAGCCTTCAAGTCCTGTTTTCGCATGTTTAACCCATGTGGGATTGACACAAACGCTGGCAAAGTCATACTCACGCGCTTCAGATAGCAAACGATCAATTTGTTCTTGGCTTGCATCTTGCTTTAAAAGCGTATGATCGATATATTTATTTAACTTCATATTCGGATTCTCCCTGGTTTTATGAGATAATTTCTATAATTTCTCGTAAACTTTGCACTCCATCATTTATTTTAACATATTTTTGAAATTCTGTAACTAGTTCAGAAGAAATTTTTCCATTTGTATAAACTTTTGCAACAATTTCTCCTTTTTGAACGGAGTCTCCAACTTTCTTTTCAAAAACAATCCCTGTTTCATAGTCCAAGTCATCAGACTTGACTGCACGACCGGCTCCTAGTCTCATGGCATAGAGCCCAAATTCCATAGCAGGAAGAGCTGAAATAACACCCGTTTCTTGAGCAGGGATTTCCACCACATGGGCAACCTTGACTGGGCGATAGAGGTCTTCTAAATCACCGCCTTGTGCTGCTACCATTTCTTCAAACTTAGCCAGTGCTTGGCTATTCTCAAGATGTTGACGGATTTCCTCGACCGTTTTCTCAACATCAGCCAAACCAAGCATAATCTGAGCTAACTCGCAGATAAAGTGACTAATATCTTCTCGGCCTTTCCCTTGAAGAATCTCGATTGCCTCAAGGATTTCGAGACGATTGCCAATGGCTCTTCCCAAGGGTTGGCTCATATCGGTAATGACTGCTACCGTCTTTCGACCAACAGCCTTACCAAGATCCACCATGGTTTGAGCCAATTCGCGCGCCTCATCAACAGTCTTCATGAAGGCACCCTCACCGACCGTTACGTCTAGCAAAATGGCATCCGCTCCTGCAGCAATTTTCTTGCTCATCACCGAACTAGCAATCAAAGGAATCGTGTCGACAGTTGCTGTCACATCACGGAGGGCATAGAGAAGCTTGTCTGCTTTAACCAGCTGATCTGACTGCCCAATGACAGATACACCAATATTCTGTACCTGACGAATAAAATCTTCTTGACTTCGCTCAACTTGATAGCCCTTAATGGACTCCAATTTATCAATTGTCCCACCAGTATGGCCTAGACCACGACCACTCATTTTAGCAACGGGCACACCGAAACTCGCTACTAAAGGAGCTAGAATCAAGGTCACCTTATCCCCAACTCCACCAGTCGAATGCTTGTCAACTTTAACCCCATCTATGGCTGACAAATCAAACTCCTGACCTGTCTTAACCATATTCATCGTCAGGTCAGAAATCTCACGTGTGGTCATTCCTTTGAAATAAACAGCCATAGCAAAAGCAGACATCTGATAGTCTGGAACAGTTCCAGCCACATAGCCTTCAACCAGCCACTTGATTTCATTTGCAGTCAGTTCTTGACCATCTCGTTTCTTTTGGATTAAATCAACTGCTCTCATTCTTTCACACTTCTAAGGATATAATAACCCTTGTCTTTCTTTATGATTTCACAATTTCCAAAAACGTCTTCCATCTTACTTTTAGCACTTGGAGCTCCTTGCTTTTTCTGAATGACGATGGTTAAATCTCCTCCGTCTTTCAAGAATTCTCTGCTTTTTTCGATAATCTCATGAACAACTTGTTTGCCCGCTCGAATCGGCGGATTGGAAATAACATGGTCAAATTTCCCTTCAACTTGCTCATAAATGTTGGATTGGAAAATAGTCGCTGAAACTTGGTTTCTCTCAGCATTTTGTCGCGCTAAGTCCAAGGCGCGATTGTTGATATCGACCATGGTTGCTTGGACACCATAGGCCTTGACCAAAGAAAGTCCTAAGGGACCATATCCACAGCCTACATCAAGGACCGTTTCTCCTTTGTTAACCTCTAGACACTTCAATAAAAGCTGACTCCCAAAGTCGACCATTTTCTTGCTAAAAACACCCGCATCCGTCAAAAAGGTCATTTTTTGTCCCAACAGCTCCACTCTCAACTCATGAATGTCGTGAGCAGCGTCAGGATTTTCTGCATAATACATTTTACTCATGAAACTATTTTACCATATTTTAGTGAAATGTTAAATCGTTTACAAAGCTGAAGTTCAACAAACAAACTAAATCTGTTATGATAATAATTAAGTGATCTTTGTATTTTTCACTCTATTTTTCCCTGTTAGAGGCAACTTATAGCAACTTTCAAGAATCAGAATGATAAATATCGAATTTCATTCTCTCTTTGACTACGAAATATGATATACTAAGATATCGAACGAGGAAAAATTATGACCAACGAATTTTTACATTTTGAAAAAATCAGTCGCCAAACTTGGCAATCATTGCATCGCAAAACAACCCCTCCCTTGACAGAGGAAGAGCTAGAATCCATCAAGAGTTTCAATGACCAGATTAGTCTGCAGGACGTAACGGATGTCTATCTTCCCCTTGTCCATCTTATCCATATCTATAAGCGCACTAAGGATGATTTGGCATTTTCAAAAGGAATTTTCCTCCAACGTGAAAGCAAATCCCAACCTTTTATCATTGGGGTTTCTGGTAGTGTTGCTGTGGGGAAATCGACCACTAGTCGCTTGATTCAGATTCTTCTATCACGTACTCTCCCGGATGCTACTGTAGAATTGGTGACAACTGACGGTTTTCTCTATCCCAACCAAACTTTAATTGACCAAGGTATCTTAAATCGCAAAGGTTTTCCTGAAAGTTATGATATGGAAGCCTTGCTAAATTTTCTTGATCGCCTTAAGAACGGGCAAGATATCGATATTCCTGTCTATTCTCATGAAGTGTATGACATCGTTCCTGGAGAGAAGCAACGTGTCAAAGCTGCTGATTTTGTCATTGTCGAGGGGATTAATGTCTTTCAAAACCCTCAAAATGAACGCCTTTA
The DNA here is from genome assembly GCF_003942695.1 of Streptococcus mitis. Lineage (GTDB taxonomy): Bacteria > Bacillota > Bacilli > Lactobacillales > Streptococcaceae > Streptococcus > Streptococcus mitis_BD. The sequence goes on along the minus strand of NZ_RJNU01000013.1, from coordinate 24,397 downwards.
CATCACTGATTTCTTTGATTTCTCCATCTATGTGGATGCTGCTGTCGAGGACATTGAAAGTTGGTATCTGGATCGTTTCCTAAAACTCCTCAGCTTTGCCCAGAATGATCCTAGCAGCTACTACCACCGCTTTACGCAAATGCCGATTGGAGAGGTCGAAGCCTTCGCTCATCAGATCTGGGCCAGCATTAATCTAATAAATCTACAAAACTATATCGAACCGACAAGAAATCGTGCCGAGGTTATTCTCCACAAGACTAAAAACCACGAAATCGATGAAATTTACCTAAAAAAATAATTTTCCCTTGTCAAAACCTAAGTTTTCATATATAATGGTATAGTTAGTAAATATGGAGGTAAGAACATTGGCAAACATTAAATCAGCTATCAAACGCGCTGAATTGAACGTTAAACAAAACGAAAAAAACTCAGCTCAAAAATCAGCTATGCGTACTGCTATCAAAGCTTTCGAAGCAAACCCTTCTGAAGAACTTTTCCGTGCTGCTAGCTCAGCTATCGACAAAGCAGAAACTAAAGGTTTGATTCATAAAAACAAAGCAAGCCGCGATAAAGCTCGTCTTTCAGCTAAACTTGCTAAATAAGAAACAGTCCATAGAGGCTGTTTTTTTGTCCTCTAATAAGAAAAGGTAGAAAATGAAAATCGCAATCATCGGATATTCTGGAGCTGGTAAGTCAACTCTGGCAGAAAAGTTATCTAACCACTACTTCATCCCAAAACTACACATGGATACACTCCAATTTCAACCTGGTTGGCAAGACAGTGACCGTGAATGGATGTTGACCGAGATGAAAAACTTTCTCACAAAGCATGAATCTTGGGTAGTCGATGGCAACTACTCTTGGTGCTATTACGAAGAAAGAATGCAGGAAGCTGACCAAATCATCTTTCTCAACTTTTCCCCATGGACTTGTCTCTTTCGAGCATTTAAACGGTATCTCACATACCGAGGCAAGCTCCGAGAAAGCATGGCTGCAGGTTGCCCTGAACGCTTTGACTGGGAGTTTATCAGATGGATTCTATGGGATGGGCGGAGCAAATCCGCCAAGGAACGTTATCAGCAGATTCAAGAAACCTATCTGGAGAAAGTAATTGTTCTCAGATCGCAAAAGGAGATGGACTACTTCTTAGAAAATCTCGCAAACAACAAGAAAAACCAACGTGTATAACGTTGGTTTTTTGCTTTTATCCAATCACACTTCCGTTTGGTACGGATGGGTCAACTGTGAGAAGGGTTAATTTGTCATCATATTCAGCTGAGAGGATCATTCCTTGGCTGACATATTTTTTCATCATCTTACGTGGCTTAAGGTTGGCAACGATTTGTACCTTCTTGCCGACCAATTCTTGTTCATTTGGATAGTACTTAGCAATTCCTGAGAGGATTTGACGGTCTTCGCCATCACCAGCATCCAGACGGAATTGAAGCAACTTATCAGAACTTTCCACTTTAGACACTTCTTTGACTTCTGCGACACGGATTTCAACCTTGTCAAATTCTTCAAACTTGATTTCATCCTTGTTGAGCTGGAGTTCGACTTCGTCTGGATTCCATTCTTTTTCGACTGCTGGTTTGTTGCCTTCCATTTGTTCCTTGATATAGGCGATTTCTTCTTCCATATCGAGACGTGGGAAGATAGGTGTTCCTTTAGCTACTACAGTTACACCAGCAGGGAAGTCAGCCAAACTCAAGTTCTCAAGACTCGCTACTTCTGCTAGACCAAGCTGAGTCAAGACTGCCTGACTTGTTCCCATCATAAATGGTTCAATCAAATGTGCTACGACACGAAGACTGGCTGCCAAGTGGCTCATAACACTTGCTAATTGGTCACGAAGAGCTTCATCCTTGGCCAAGACCCATGGAGCTGTCTCGTCAATGTATTTATTGGTACGAGAGATAAGAGTCCAGACTGCTTCAAGAGCACGTGGGTAGTCAACTGCATCCATGTGTGTATGGTAGTCAGCGATTGATTGTTTCGCAACGTCAGCAAGAGCATGGTCAAATTCTGTCACACCTTCTACATAGGCTGGAATTTGCCCATCGAAGTACTTGTTGATCATGGAAACCGTACGGTTGAGGAGGTTTCCTAGGTCATTTGCCAATTCATAGTTGATACGACCTACATAGTCTTCAGGAGTGAAGGTTCCGTCTGAACCAACTGGGAGGCTTCGCATGAGGTAGTAACGAAGTGGATCCAGTCCATAACGCTCTACCAACATTTCAGGGTAAACAACGTTTCCTTTAGACTTAGACATCTTGCCGTCTTTCATGACGAACCAACCATGAGCAATCAGGCGGTCAGGCAATTTCATATCCAACATCATGAGAAGGATTGGCCAGTAGATTGAGTGGAAACGAAGAATGTCTTTTCCGACCATGTGGAAGACTGTTCCATTCCAGAACTTATCAAAGTTCCCATGTTCATCTTGACCATATCCAAGAGCTGTCGCATAGTTGAGAAGAGCATCAATCCAAACATAGACAACGTGTTTAGGATTTGATGGTACTGGCACGCCCCAAGTAAAGGTTGTACGAGAAACCGCTAAGTCTTCCAAACCTGGCTCGATAAAGTTACGCAACATTTCATTGAGGCGACCATCAGGAGTGATAAAGTCTGGATGCGATTTGAAAAATTCTACCAAACGATCTTGGTATTTGCTGAGGCGAAGGAAATAAGATTCTTCTGAAACCCACTCCACTTCATGTCCTGATGGAGCGATACCGCCTGTTACATTTCCAGCTTCGTCACGGAAAACTTCTGCAAGCTGGCTTTCTGTAAAGAATTCCTCATCTGAAACTGAATACCAACCAGAGTATTCGCCCAAGTAAATATCATCTTGAGCAAGTAAGCGTTCAAAGACCTGAGCCACTACTTTTTCATGGTAATCATCAGTTGTACGGATGAATTTATCATATGAGATATCGAGTAATTTCCAGAGTTCTTTGACTCCAACCGCCATCCCGTCAACATAAGCTTGTGGTGTAATACCAGCTTCTTCCGCTTTCTGTTGGATCTTTTGACCATGCTCGTCAAGACCTGTCAGATAAAAGACATCGTAACCCATGAGGCGTTTGTAACGCGCTAGAACATCACAGGCGATGGTTGTGTAAGCAGAACCGATATGAAGTTTACCAGATGGATAGTAAATCGGTGTTGTAATATAAAAATTCTTTTCAGACATAATTTTTCCTTTCCAGGCAAATGAAACCTGTTTTTCTAACACTTCATTATATCATATTTTTAGTGATTTTCGATAGGAAAATCCATACAAAAACAAGATAGACAAATGTCCATCTTGTTTATCTTATTCATAGCGAAGGGCTTCAATTGGATCAAGCTTAGACGCTTTATTGGCTGGCAAGACTCCGAAAATCATACCAACGCTGGCCGAAACAGCCAAGCTAAAGAGAGCGATCGGTAGCGAGACACCAATTTCTATTCCTTCCATCATATTTTTTAACAAAGCGCCTGCTAGCGTGGTCAAGCCCGCTGCACTTACTAGGCCGATGACTCCACCTAGCAAGGTCAAGATCATGGACTCAATCAAAAACTGTACCAAGATATTAGCCCGTGTAGCTCCCAATGCTTTACGAAGACCAATCTCACGAGTACGCTCCGTTACAGAAACCAGCATGATATTCATAACCCCAGTCCCTCCCACAAAGAGAGAGATTCCTGCGATAGCACTAATAATAGCGGTCATAAAACCAAAGATTTGCTGAACCTCTGCAAAAGCGGCGGTTTCGTCTACAACCTGATATTCTCCCTGCTGTACTCCTGCAATTTCTGTCATCTTGCGTGCGAGTTCTGGCCCCAAAGTCGGAGTTAGACTCGTGTCATTCACACGAAAGACAATATTAGAAATTTCCTCTACATTAAAATTAGCTGCTACAGAAGCATTGGTTGTAATCGGTAAACCACCTACACCAAACATCTTAGCACTTTTAACAGCAGGACTAGAGTAAACACCAATCACGCGATAGCTATATCCATTGGCTGAAATGATTTGATTGAGTGCTGCCTGAGGCGAGTCAAAAAGACTTTTAGCGAGTTCTTCATCTAGCAAAATCACACTTGCAAAATCTCGGTAGTCTTGTTCTCTCAGATCCCTACCTGCAATAATTTTATTTTCTACAGCAGACATATAAGTCATATTTCCACCTGTCAGACTTGCTCTCTCTACCTTTTTATCCTTATAGGTCAAAGTAACATTTGTACTATTAGTCACATAATAGCCATCTACACCTTTTAGTTTGGCAGCTTCCTTAACCCACGATTCCTGTGTTTTAGGTGGTTCTACGTGAACATCTTCTTTACCAGATAGTGTCAGTGCAGATTGCTTTTGTGTAAAGGAACCGTCCTTACTTTTAATTGGTGAGAAAAACACCTGAATATTTTTCTGAGATTTTGTCATATTTTTATTGACCTGACGAGACATAGAGTCCCCTAAAGCCATGATGACAACTACTGAAGAGACTCCGATGATAATGCCAATCATGGTCAAAAAGGAGCGCATCTTGTGTGCCATAATAGATGAAAAGGCAAATTTCAGATTTTGCATCTTAGTTCTCCTTTCCTTCCAAACGAGCGCTATCAGATGAAATAACTCCATCACGGATTACAATTTGGCGTTTTGCATAGGCTGCAATTTCGGGCTCGTGCGTTACCATAATAATAGTCTTGCCTTCTTCATTTAACTCAACCAAGAGTTCCATGATTTGGCTTCCTGTTTTCGTATCCAAGGCGCCTGTCGGTTCATCAGCTAGGATGATTGAGGGATCGTTAACAAGAGCACGCGCAATGGCCACCCGTTGTTTTTGACCGCCAGACAACTCCGAAGGAAGGTGATGAATACGATCAGTCAACTCTACTTTACTCAGATATTCCTCTGCCAACTTGCGACGTTGGGCAGCTGGAACTCCTGCATAAATCAAGGGTAACTCGACATTTTGAACAGCATCCACCTTTGACAAAAGAAAGAACTGTTGAAAGACAAAACCAATTTGTTGGTTACGTACCTGTGCCAACTGCTTTTCACCTAGACGGGCCACTTCTTGACCTTCTAGATAATATTCGCCGCTAGTTGGGGTGTCCAGCATTCCGATGGTATTCATCAGAGTAGATTTACCCGAACCAGATGGTCCCATAATGGCAACAAATTCCCCTTCGCCAATCTCTAAATTAATATTTTTCAAGACCTGCAGTTCCTGTTCACCATTTCGATAGCTCCGGCAGATGTTTTTTAGACTAATTAGTTGTTTCATCAGCCTTCACCTCTTTTCCTTCTTCCAAGGAAGTTGTTGGATTACTGATGACTTTGGTTCCGTCTGTCAAACCAGACGTGATCTCTTGGTTTTCTGCGTCAGCATTTCCTAGGCTAACTTCGATTTTCTTAGCCTTATTTTCTTCGTCAACCACCCAAACATAGTTTTTCCCGTCTTCAGTAATGACACTGGTTAAGGGTACGAGGATTGATTTCTTGTCACTTTTAACCTCAACACTAACGGTGAAACCTGGTCTTAAATCACCAATCTCACTCGTCACTTCAATCGTATAAGGATATTTAGAACCAGTATTCCCCCCAGTTATAGCATTCGTTCCTTCCCCACTATTTTTAGGGTAAGCTGAAATATAGCTGATCTTCCCTGTCCAAGTTTTATCTTGGTAAACTTTAGAAGAGAAGGTCACTTCTTGGTCAACAGAAAGATTGGCAAGATTGTACTCAGAAAGTTCTCCCTTGACTTGTAGATTGTCGTTACTTACTACATGAACCATCACTTGATTTGCAGTAGTTGTAGACTTCGATACATTGCGATTAACTTCTACAACTGTACCTTCTAGCGTACTCAGAACCTTTGTTGCGTCCAATTGAGCCTGCGCCTTTTTAAGTTGCGCCTCTGCATCAGCACGACTATCACGAGCATCACTAATCTGAGAATCAATGGAAGAGACAGAAGAACTCTGTGCTCCATCATCATATTCTTCCGAATCAGCTAGAGTGTTGTTTCGTGATTCCTTCAAGTCATTGATACGACGATTAGCCTTGGCTATGGCACGGTTAGCTGCATCATAAGCAGACTGCGCTTCTGTGCTGTTGTATTTTACGAGCGCTTGTCCTTTGTCAACCTTATCTCCAACAGAAACCAAGATTTCATCCACCTCACCCTTACTTGCATCCAAATAAACATATTGTTCATTTTTTGCGGTGACGGTACCAGATAAAAGGACAGAGGAGGCAACTGTTCCTTCCTTTGCGACTACGAGATGCGATGTGTCATCCTTACCGGCAGCCTGAGAGGGCTGTCTAAATAGCAAAATACCCACTGCACTGATTATAATAATACTTGCAGCACCAATAGCTGTGTATAGTTGCCATTTTTTAGTTTTCTTATTCCCCTTCATCACAAAACTCCTATTTTATTTTCAATACAAAGACTATTATAGCAAATTTACCTACTCTAAACAATGATTGTTCAGAGAGAAAAGAGAACAATTCAGGAAACATGCCTTGTTTCCATTTGATTTATGCGAAATTGTACTAGTAACATCATACACCTTATTTCTATATTTAGCAAGTGATTTCTGCTATTTCTTTAGGGCGTAGCAGATTTTTGCATTCAAAAAATAAAAACGATAGAATATGACTATCAAATCTATAAGGAGTTTTCTATGAGAGAATATGATATCATCGCCATCGGTGGAGGAAGTGGCGGCATTGCCACTATGAACCGAGCTGGTGAACACGGCGCTAAAGCAGCTGTTATCGAAGAGAAAAAATTAGGTGGAACTTGTGTCAACGTTGGCTGTGTTCCTAAGAAAATCATGTGGTATGGAGCGCAAATCGCTGAAAGCTTCCACCACTACGGCCCTGACTATGGTTTTACAAGTTCAGATGTTCAATTTGATTTTGCTAAATTTCGTCAAAATCGTGAAGCCTACATTAATCGCGCTCGCTCATCTTATGATGGAAGTTTCAAGCGCAACGGTGTTGATTTGATTGAAGGTCGTGCTCATTTCGTTGATTCCCACACAGTCAGCGTTAATGGTGAATTGATTCGTGCCAAGCATATCGTGATTGCGACTGGTGCTCGTCCAAGCATCCCAACTATTTCTGGAGCGGAACTCGGTGGTAGCTCAGACGATGTCTTTGCTTGGGAGCAACTTCCTGAATCCGTTGCGATTCTTGGAGCTGGCTATATCGCGGTTGAACTAGCAGGTGTTCTCCACGCGCTAGGAGTAAAAACGGATTTGTTTGTCCGTCGCAATCGTCCCTTACGCACTTTTGACAGCTACATCGTTGAAGGACTTGTCAATGAAATGGAAAAGACAGGTCTACCTTTACACACACATAAGGTACCCGTCAAGCTCGAAGAAACGGAGCAAGGCATTACGATTCATTTTGAAGACGGTTCTAGTCACACTGCCAGCCAAGTTATCTGGGCTACCGGTCGCCGTCCAAATGTAGATGGTCTTGAGTTAGAAAAGGCTGGCGTCACACTCAACCAACGTGGATTTATCCAAGTGGATGAGTATCAAAATACAGTTGTAGATGGTATCTACGCCCTTGGAGACGTTACTGGTGAGAAGGAACTGACCCCAGTAGCTATCAAGGCAGGACGGACTCTATCTGAACGCCTCTTCAACGGCAAAACAAATGCCAAGATGGACTACACGACTATCCCTACTGTTGTCTTCTCCCACCCAGCAATCGGAACCGTCGGTTTGACCGAGGATCAAGCTATCAAAGAATACGGCCAAGATAACATCAAAGTCTACAAGTCAAGCTTTGCATCTATGTACTCTGCCGTTACGAACCATCGTCAAGAATCTCGCTTCAAACTCATAACCGCCGGTGCTGACGAAAAAGTTGTTGGACTTCACGGACTTGGTTACGGAGTGGATGAGATGATTCAAGGATTCGCTGTTGCCATCAAGATGGGGGCTACTAAGGCAGACTTTGATTCTACAGTAGCTATCCACCCAACCTCCTCAGAAGAATTTGTGACCATGCGCTAGTTATCGCAAGAGACTTCTTGAGGTCTCTTTTTACTTGCAAAATCGGCTGTTGCAAAATTGTTACCTTTTTATAAAAAATAGGTTGACTTTTCTTCCTGAATCAGTATAATAGTTACTATGATTTTGAAAAGAGGTTAACAGTTTTGAAAAAAGCTCATATCTATGCTATCCCTGCTATCGGTGCTGCTCTCATCGCCGTATTGGCACAAATCAGTCTCCCTATCGGTCCTGTACCTTTCACTCTGCAAAACTTTGCGATCGGTCTGATTGCAACTGTTTTTAAACCTAGGGAAGCCGTTCTATCTGTAGCTCTCTATCTCCTGCTGGGTGCCATTGGTTTACCAGTCTTTGCAGGGGGTGGTGCAGGATTCCATGTTTTAGTTGGTCCAAGTGCAGGCTATCTCTGGTTCGATCTTGTCTATGCAGGACTTACATCTTATCTCATCCATCAAAATAGTGGCCATATCCGCATTTTCCTAGCCAACATCTTGGGTGATTCCCTCGTCTTTGTCGGAGGTATTCTCAGCCTCCACTTCCTAGCTGGTATGCCACTTGACAAAGCACTTGCTGTCGGTGTCCTTCCCTTTATCCTTCCTGATCTTGGTAAGATCATAGCGATCAGTTTCATTGGTCGTCCACTATTACAACGACTTAGGGGACAAGCATACTTCTCAATTTAACCCAAAAAGGATACTGAGTCAAAAACTCAATATCCTTTTATTGATTTCCTTTAAATGCATCCACCATTACTTGAAATTCTTCATTTGTAAGGGTGATTCCTTTTCCCATCTTGGTATGATCAGGGCTCCAAGTTCGAATATCAAACTTTGCTGGTGCGCCATTAAAGCTGACTCGATTTAGTTCTTTTGTCCATCCTTTTTCATTTTCAGACAAGGTCAGTAAGTGTTCTTCGATTTCAAATGTAAATTCTGCCATTTTAACTCCTTTATGTGATATGCTTTCTATAGTCTATTCGTAAAATCTTGTGGATTTTAGGAAAATTTTATATAATATGGTTATATAAGAGGGGAGAAGCCTATGAGATATACATTCAAGCATGTCTTAGATAAGATACAAGACTTTCTCAGTGGACATGATGAACGAGATTATTCTGAAAACGACTCCCTCATTGCTACAATTGAACAAGCCATCCAGAAAAAAACTGCTGTTCATGTCATACTAGCTGAAACAAGCTTCACTGGTGATATCGTCAAATATGATAGCAGCCGTCAACAGATTGTTGTCAAAAATTTTACAAAAAATGTAACACGTATCATCCGAATCGCTGACATCAAAAGGCTACGCTTTGTCCCATCTACTGTCCAGAGAGCTCAGAAAAATAGATTTAAGAAAGAGTGAGATGTTTTTCATCCCACTCTTTTTCTTAACGAATTTGTTCAAAATGTAGGTGGACTGCGATGTGGTCACCGTAACCACTTCTCTCCAAATCGCGTTGTAAGCGGTAAGAAATGTAGTGTTCTGCGATGGTGATATAGCCTGCCCCCAACAAACGATTTTCAACCATTGATTGGATCATACTAATGGTCGCACGTTCCACTTTTGCTTCCTCCAAGTCCAAGACTACTTTTTTAGTGACTTGAGCTAGGTTTTGACGTAGGTCATCTGTCAAAACATAAACAGTCTGAGCCGCTTTTAGAACAGCTTGGTAGATTTTATCTGGATCAAAGTCTGCAACTTCTCCATTACGTTTGATTACTTGCATAAGGTTCTCCTTTATTCTTTGTTTTCTCTGATTTCAGCCAGCATTTTTTCTTCTTCAGCTGTTAGTTGATAGTTTTCTAGCAAGTCAGGTCTGCGCTCGTAGGTTTTCTTTAGGCTCTCATACAGTCGCCACTGACGAATCTTTTCATGGTGTCCACTCATGAGCACATCTGGAACCACCATGCCACGATAGTCATAAGGACGTGTGTACTGAGGATATTCGAGGAGTCCCGAAGAAAAACTGTCATCTTGGTGGCTAGACTCCTTGCCAATCACTTCAGGAATCAGGCGAACGGTCGCATCGATCATGGTCATGGCCGCCAATTCTCCTCCAGTCAAGACATAGTCTCCTAGGGAAATCTCATCGGTTACCAGGGTCTTGATGCGCTCGTCATACCCTTCATAGTGACCACAAATAAAGATCAGTTCCTCTTCCTGAGCCAAATCCTCAGCGTAAGCTTGATCGAACTGTTTCCCAGCAGGATCAAGAAGAATGACGCGGGGATGTTTCTTTTCAATAGCATCAAAGGCATCGAAAATGGGTTGGGCTCGGAGCAACATCCCCTGACCGCCTCCGTAGGGCTCATCGTCAACATGACGGGCCTTTTCAGCGTATTCTCTGAAATTATGATACTGGATATCCAATAGCCCTTTTTCTCGAGCCTTTCCAACGATCGAGTGTTCCAACGGAGAAAACATCTCTGGAAAGAGGGTTAAAATATCAATCTTCATCGTCTAACCCTTCTAAGATTTCCACTTCGACCCGCTTGTTTGGAATATCAACATTGAGAACTACTGGGGGTATGTAAGGTAGAAGCAAATCTCGCTTACCTTTTCGTTTGACCACCCAGACATCATTGGCACCTGGTTGCAGGATTTCCTTGATAGTTCCTATCAAGTTATCTCCCTCGTAAACATCCAAACCGATAATCTCGTGATAATAGAATTCACCATCATCTAAATCGTTCAAATCTTCCTCAGCGACCTTGAGACTATAACCCTTGTACTTTTCAATCGCATTGATATGGTACATGTCTTTGAATTTGATAATGTCAAAATTCTTATGCTTACGGTGGCTAGCGATGATCACTGTTTGGACAAACTGATCTTTTTCATCAAACAAGGCCAGCTCTGTCCCCTTTTTAAATCGTTCTTCTGCAAAATCCGTCACAGACAAGACACGCATCTCACCCTGTAAACCTTGTGTATTGACGATTTTCCCAACATTAAAGTAGTTCATCTTGTCTCCTGTATTCTCCTTCTTTCCATCTTATTCTGACAATTCTCGAATAATAGTCGCAATTTTTTCTGATTCAGACCATTGTAAATAATGGTGATTCCCTCCTAAAATGAGTTTAGTATTGGAAGTCCAATATTCTGACTCTCTGTACTCTTTTTCTCTATAAGCCTGGCAAAAAATAAAAACGGGAATATGAGCTTCTATAGATACATTCTCAAAATCTTTCTCAGTAATCTCACAATATATATGAAATTCTGGAACTTGTCTTTCCAACTCTGAATCTTTTTCTTGCACTAAATCCCAGATTTCTTCATTAGTTTCAGAGCTAAATGCTGCTTGAGTTATGTTCTTAAAATAAACTTCGGGGCCACACTCTTCAATCAGTCTCATCTGCTCTTCCATTTCTGGATAAGGATTTTCTGAAAAATCAGAAAACATTACTTTTTTAGTTGTTGGTTCAATTGCTACTAAAGCCTGACACTTAATTGATTTGTTCATCAATTTGCAAGCTAAAATTCCACTCAAACTATGTACACAAAGTATATATTCATAAATCGCCAATTCTTCAAGTACTTCATAAACCGCGTCTACAAGATTGTCCAGATTTTTTCTAGATTGGTCATGAATCGGACTCCTACCTGTGTTTGGAAAATCAATTGTCAAATAACCAATTGTGGAAGGAAGTTTTTCAAGTATAAGTGAAAAATTTTCATAACTTGGTAGCAAACCTGCGCCATTTAAACAAACAAGCACTTTCTTTTTCTTTTTATAAGTAACAAAGAGACTGCCAATTTTTGTAGTTACTTCAAACCTCTTCATAAAGAAATCCACTCGTTCTATATAATGAATTATTAAAAATCCTTATCCTTTATTTTATCACGTTCCAAAGATTTTCACAAGTTGAAGAACAGTGACTGCAATTAGCTTTGAGCGTCTAAAAACTTTTCTAAATCACGTTCATGTTGGTACTTAATAGCAGCCTTCTTATCTTTGTCAAAGATGGCTTTGGTTAGATCAATATGGTTGATGGCCGCAATTGCGACAGTGTAGTGAATAATATCAGCTAGTTCTTTGGCTAGTTCGTCGTTTGAGTTCTGAACGCCCTCTTTTCGACCAGAGCGCCCATTCAAGACCTCGGCTACTTCTCCGACTTCCTCCACTAGCTTGATAAAGAGGCCTTCCTCAGTTCGAGATTGCTGGTAATGTTCGAGTAAATAATCTTGTAATTGTCTAAACGTTAAATCTTTCATCTTCTGCTCTCCACAAAAAAAGCGAGACATCTGTCCCGCTTTTTTTTATTTTTCATTGATAACGATTCTTACTTTTTTGTCTTCAGTTGGGACAGAGTAGACAATCGTTCTTATCGCTGAGATAGTGCGACCCTTACGACCGATAACACGACCGACATCGCTCTGGTCAAGATCCAAGTGATACTCCAAAAATTCTGGTGTATCTTCAATCTTGATAGTTAAGGCATCTGGTTGTGAAATCAAAGGTTTCACAATCGCAATAATGAGATTTTCAATCGTATCCATCTGTCAACCTACTTTAAACTTATTTTGAGAATTTAGAATCGTGGAATTTTTTCAATACGCCTTCTTTTGAAAGGATGTTGCGAACTGTATCTGAAGGTTGAGCTCCATCAGCCAACCATGCAAGAACGCGGTCTTCTTTCAAAGTCACTTGGTTTTCAGCAACAAGTGGGTTGTAAGTTCCAACTGTTTCGATGAAACGTCCGTCACGTGGTGAACGTGAGTCTGCTACGTTGATACGGTAGAAAGGTTTTTTCTTAGAACCCATACGAGTCAAACGGATTTTAACTGCCATTTTTTAATGTCTCTTTTCTTATTTTTTATTTCGGTGAAATAGCTGAGCTATTTAGCACATGTTCTATTATAGCAGATTTTTGACAGGTGTCAAGAAAAAAACTTGACAGACTTTAAAATTTTTAAACCATTTAGAAATTTGTTATATTTTTAAAGAAAAATCAGAAAGAGAATGTCATAAATACTATTTTAGAAACATTTTATAAAGACCATCAAGTCAAACCCTTCATCTCTCCTGAACGTGATTTGGATGCTTGGCTCCTAAATTCCAAGCCTGTTCCCAAGCGAAATATCAAGGATTTTAAGAACGATATCTACTAATTAATTTATAAAATATGAATTGATAGATTCTAAATAGGGGAATAATTTAGTTCTGTAAAAATTAACTTCTACACCTACAAAGCTTATTCTGACAGACTTTATAACAGTCTAAGAAAAAAAGTAGAGATTCATACAGTATCTAGATTTTTCAAAAATTCTTAATCTTCAAATATTATTAACGAAACTATCCAAACCAAATCCGATGCATTACTTCAAAGAATTCTTTAGTTGTTTGACTAGCGAAGGCTTTCATTAAAAAATTTTTTCAAATAATTGCACCTTGGCACATAAATTCTTGATTTCTAAATTTAAGTGTGATATATTTATAACATAAAGATTGTTAAATATTTCTAACATAAGGAAAGGAGTCTATCATGAAAAAAAGTCAAAAAACGGGTGGCCTCATTACAATGATTTCCGCAGCTCTCTTTATTGATTTTACTGTTTTATTTGGTTCTAATCTTAGTTGGGGACCCAAGTTAATTATTGCTGGTATTTCAGTGTTAGGTCAGATTGTAGCTATTTGGGGCTGGCTACATATGAAACCATGGCCTCATAAGAGTCAGAAAGGTAAAGGAAAGACTATTTTTGACTTGTCTGCTAAGCTTTACACGATACTTTTGTTTGCAGCAAGCATTTTTTATACAGTAGGGATTTGGGTTGCGACCCCAAGCGAAAGTTCTGGTATTAAAGAATGGATTTTGGGAATTGGCCTCGTTATTGAAGTGATTGTATTTGGTTTTTTCTGTTTGAAAAATGTCAAGGAAACTCCGGACGAACGCTTTTATGCTAATTTAGCCAAGGCAGCTAGCTTGATGTTTGTTTTTATACTAGGCGCACTGATGATCCTAGCAGTTATCATTGGGTATATGGGGTCTCTCACTCTTTACATAGGCCAGATCTTTATTAGCATAGCTGTCTTGATTTGCATCTTTGCGGTTGTCTATCTTATCTTAGAACGGATAGGATAAGCATGACCAAAGAAAGCAAGATTATTACTAATCTCAAATCTGTTCGTGAGTCCACAGGCATGACCCAGCAGGAGTTAGCTGACCTCATTGGCATGCGACGCGAGACAATTCTGCACTTGGAAAATAATCGTTACAATCCTTCGCTGGAAATGGCTCTTAAAATTGCTCAAGTTTTTAATCTGAAAGTAGAAGACCTCTTTGAACTCAGACAGAAAGAGGAAGCATAATTCTTTTCGAGACCTAGTATTAAGTTCATTGATTAATTAGGAATTGAAGCCGAAAGAAAAAATCCGTTTAAAATGTGCTCTTTTAAAACATAGTAATTCTTTCGAATTAACGTTTACTAATTGTGATTCTTTACGAGCTTTCTTAAGAACTGGTTTTCTAAATACTTCAAGTAAACTTATAGCATTGATGCCCCAAAAAATTTAGAAATACCTGTTGAAAAAGGCTATGCTCTTGTCGAAACTGTCTTTGACTCGCTTGATCATCTAAATACCACTATGAAAGAGAATATCCTCAAAAGTAAGGAGAGTTACAGTACTTTCTAAGATGAAGGCTCCAGATTTGGACCAATCCCTTCGTGACAACTTTTCAGGAGAAGAATTAGCAAGTTACTTTTCAATTCGTGGTTACAAATTGACTCCAAAGGGAGAGCAGATACTGGAACAGTACCAGGACATTATCGACCGTCATCCAAAGAAAAATCTCTAAGCAAGCGACTTTCTGGTCGGCTTCCTCTTAAACTACCTTGTCACTAATATTTGAAATCCCCTTACTTTTAAGGTACAATGATAGAAATGAATTTTTGAGAGGAAAACAATGAAAAAACTAGCAACCCTTCTTTTACTATCAACTATAGCCCTTGCTGGATGTACTAGTATCCAACGTGGTCTCCGTGGCGATGACTATGTTGACTCTAGTATCTCAGCTGAAGAAAGTTCTAAAGCAGCTGCTCAGGCTGCCAAAGATTTGAATGACGCTTTAACCAATGAAAATGCCAACTTCCCTCAACTTTCTAAGGAAGTTGCTGAAGATGAAGCCGAAGTGGTTCTCCACACAAGTCAGGATGATATTCGTATTAAACTCTTCCCTAAACTCGCTCCTCTAGCCGTTGAAAACTTCCTTACTCACGCCAAAGAAGGCTACTATAACGGCATCACCTTCCACCGTGTCATCGATGGCTTTATGGTCCAAACTGGAGATCCTAAGGGAGATGGTACAGGGGGCCAATCTATCTGGCATGATAAGGATAAAACAAAGGACAAGGGAACTGGTTTCAAAAATGAAATCTCTCCATACCTATACAATATCCGCGGAGCCCTTGCTATGGCTAATACTGGTCAACCAAACACCAACGGTAGCCAGTTCTTCATCAACCAAAACTCGACAGATATTTCAGCTAAACTCCCTACAAGCAAGTATCCAAAGAAAATCATCGAAGCCTATAAAGAAGGTGGAAATCCAAGTCTAGACGGCAAACACCCTGTCTTTGGTCAAGTCATCGATGGTATGGATGTTGTTGACAAGATTGCCAAAGCTGAAAAAGATGAGAAAGACAAACCGACTTCTGCTATCACCATTGATAGTATCGAAGTAGTGAAGGATTACGATTTTAAATCCTAAATAACCTAAAAAATACAGTATCCGCATTCGATACTGTATTTCTTTTTCCCTCATTTTTAAGTTAGCTTGTTAAAGTCCCAAATTTGGTCCATCCAACCTTCATAAAAGTCTGGTTCGTGGCAGACCATAAGGATAGATCCCTTGTATTCTTTAAGCGCCCGTTTGAGTTCATCCTTGGCATCTACATCCAAATGGTTGGTCGGCTCATCCAGCACTAAAACGTTGTTTTCACGATTCATCAAGAGACAGAAACGAACCTTGGCTTGTTCCCCACCTGACAAGACTTGAATCTGACTTTCGATATGTTTAGTTGTCAAGCCACAACGAGCAAGGGCCGCACGGACTTCTGCTTGGTTAAGTGCAGGAAAGGCATTCCATACAGCCTCAAGAGGAGTTTGGCGATTTCCACCTTCTACTTCCTGTTCAAAGTAACCAAGTTCTAGGTAGTCACCGCGTTCGACTTCTCCAGCGATTGGTGGAATAATACCCAAGAGAGACTTCAAGAGGGTTGTTTTCCCAATACCATTGGCCCCGATAATAGCAACCTTTTGATTGCGTTCAAAGGTGAGGTTTAAGGGTTTGGTAAGGGGACGGTCATAACCAATCTGCAAGTCCTTGGCTTGGAAGATAAAGCGCCCAGGTGTACGAGCTGGTTTGAAATCAAAGGACGGTTTTGGCTTCTCACTTTGCAGTTCGATAATATCCATCTTGTCGAGTTTCTTTTGACGGGACATGGCCATATTACGCGTTGCAACACGCGCTTTGTTTCGAGCCACGAAATCCTTGAGGTCTGCAATCTCTTTCTGTTGGCGTTCGTAGGCTGCCTCCAGCTGAGATTTCTTCATAGCATAAACTTCTTGAAACTGGTAGTAATCACCAGAATAACGCGTCAACTGTTGATTTTCCACATGATATACGATATTGATTACGTCATTCAGGAAAGGAATATCATGCGAAATAAGAACAAAGGCATTCTCATAGTTTTGGAGATAGCGTTTGAGCCAGTCAATATGCTCAGCATCCAGATAGTTAGTTGGCTCGTCCAGTAACAAGATATCTGGCTTTTCAAGGAGGAGTTTAGCTAAAAGCACCTTTGTTCTTTGTCCACCTGACAAGGCTGTTACGTCTGTATCCATGCCAAAGTCCATCACACCGAGGGCACGCGCTACCTCATCAATCTTGGCATCTAAAGTATAAAAATCACGACTCTCCAAACGGTCTTGGAGCTCCCCGACTTCTTCCATCAGCGCTTCGATATCTGCTCCTTCTTCTGCCATTTCCATATAGAGGTCATTGATACGAGCTTCTGCTTTAAAAAGCTCATCAAAGGCTGTCCGCAAGACATCACGCACGGTTTGGCCTTCTTTTAGCACAGCGTGCTGGTCCAGATAGCCAGCAGTCACATACTTAGACCACTCCACCTTCCCTTCATCTGGTAGCATTTTACCAGTCACGATACTCATAAAGGTTGATTTTCCTTCACCGTTGGCACCGACAAGACCGATGTGTTCTCCCTTGAGGAGACGGAAGGACACATCTTCAAAAATTGCACGGTCACCAAAACCGTGACTCAGATTTTTAACTTCTAAAATACTCATTTTAATTCCTTATCTTGTTTTTATGCAGTCCTTTATAGAGGAACCAAGCCAGATAGCCTCCCAAGGTATTGGTCCATAAATCATCAATCTCAAATACCCGATTAAAATCAAAGAAAAAGTCTAAGACTAGTTGTGTGCACTCGATTCCCAAGCTCAGTATAAAACTGAGAAGAAGAACCCTTTTAGTTTTTCTTAGAGAGGGCAAGAGATAGAGTAGTTGAAAAACCAGAGGGAAGAGCAAGAAAACATTTAAAATGTTCTGCAAAAAGATCCAAATGACTTGTCCCAAACTAGTCACTTCACCCAGATTCCAAAGTGAGTTTAAGGGAGTTAAAAGAAAAACCAGGCGTCCAAAAGTTTGAATACCTGGAGTTTCCACTCCTGTAGGAAGTTGAGGCTGGGGAGTGAAGCAAAAACAGACAATGCATAGGCTATAAACAGCCACTCCCAATCTTAAGATTAATTCTCTTTTTTTAGTCATTTTATGGATTTACCGCTGCGACTGCCTTCTGGCGGTCACGTTTCATTGTATTGGAGCGTAATTGTCCACAAGCTGCATCAATATCAGTACCATGTTCTTGACGAACAACACAGTTGACCCCTTTTTTCTTGAGGGTATCGTAGAAGGCCATCACGCGCTCTTTAGGACTACGGCTATATTGGTCATGTTCACTAACTGGGTTATAGGGAATCAAGTTTACATAAGACAATTTCTTGATATTTTTGAGCAATTCCGCCAGCTCCAAGGCTTGTTCTACTCCGTCGTTGACTTCATTGAGCATGATGTATTCAAAGGTCACACGACGATTTGTTGTTTCGATATAATACTCAATAGCTGCAAAGAGTTTTTCAATCGGAAAGGCACGGTTGATCTTCATGATGCTTGAGCGCAATTCATTATTAGGTGCGTGAAGGGAAACAGCGAGATTGACCTGTACGCCTTCATTAGCAAAGTCACGAATTTTGTGGGCCAAACCTGAGGTTGAAACCGTGATGTGACGAGCACCGATTGCCATCCCCTTGTCATCATTGATAGTACGGACGAAATTCAAAACATTGTTGTAATTATCAAACGGTTCACCAATTCCCATGACTACGATATGACTAACACGCTCGTCCTGACCACGCTCATCAAAGTATTTCTGAACCAACATGATCTGCGCTACGATTTCACCGTTATTAAGATCACGTTGCTTCTTGATCAAGCCTGATGCACAGAAGGTACAACCGATATTACAACCGACCTGAGTGGTCACACAGACTGACAAACCGTAGTGTTGACGCATCAACACAGTCTCAATCAACATGCCATCTGGCAACTCAAAAAGATACTTAACAGTACCGTCAGCTGACTCTTGTACAATTCGTTGTTTCAAAGGATTTACGACAAACTGCTCATTGAGCTTGGCAATCAAACCCTTGGAAAGGTTAGTCATTTCTTCAAATGACTGGACACGTTTACGGTAAAGCCATTCCCAGATCTGATCTGCTCGGAATTTCTTTTCTCCTTGTTCTAATACCCATTCTTGCATGGCTTGACGTGTTAAACTATAAATAGACGGTTTCATCTCTTCTCCTTATTCTCTATCTATTTCTGACGAATGACAAAATGGCGCTGTCCCTTGTCCTCTTTCTGAGACTTTTGGTCCTTATGACGACGTCTATTTCTCTTATCCGCATTTGGCTTTCTCTTGTTTTGCGAAGGTTTCTTTCCTCTTCTAGGAAGGTTTTCCTCTTCCTTTTTACGCATTTTCTTGTCAAACGACGCACGCTTAGGTGCTTGATTTTCTAAGACAAAATAAGCACAACCATAACTACAATACTCCAAAAGATAATCCTGTAAGCGACTGATTTTTTCAATTTTTTCCTCTGTTCGATCGTCTTTGTAAAAACCGCGTAGGCGAAGCTGTTCATTGCTCCAGTCCCCCACGACATAATCAAACTTGGTCAACACTTCTGAGAAGCGCTGATTAAAGACGGTCACATCGAAAGCCTCCTTGATATTTTCAACCAAGGTAAAAGCAATCCCTTCAGTCTCAACCTTATCCCCATTTACCTGAAATTCTGGGCCAGGAAACTTGTTATAATTGTATAATTCAGGTGCAATTTCTTTACGCATAGTCTTCCTTTTCCATGATTACTTAACACTCTATTTTACCATATTTTCTACAAGTTGGCACGAATATCCTGAAAATGAAAAAAGTCTGACGATTCTGTCAGACTGCTGCTTTATAACCTTAAAAAGAGAAGAACAATTCTTCCCTCCATATTTTATTATTTAGCTGCTGCGTAAAGCTCGTCTACCTTGTTCCAGTTAATCACTGAGAAGAAAGCTTTGATGTAGTCAGGACGCACGTTGCGGTATTTCACGTAGTAAGCATGTTCCCAAACGTCCAAGCCCAAGATTGGTTTTTTACCTTCTGAGATTGGTGTGTCTTGGTTTGCTGTTGAAGTCACTTCAAGCTTCCCTTCTTTGTTGACAACCAACCATACCCATCCAGAACCGAAGCGAGTTGTAGCTGCTGCTGTAAAGGCTGCTTGGAACTCTTCAAATGAACCAAATGTTGCATCGATTGCTGCTGCAAGTTCTGCTGATGGAGCAGTTTTCTCAGGAGTCATCAATTCCCAGAAAAGAGCGTGGTTCAAGTGTCCACCACCATTGTTGATAAGCGCTTGGCGGATATCAGCTGGGATAGATTCTACATCAGCAAGCAAAGCTTCAAGGTCTTCACCGATTTCAGGGTGTTTTTCAAGAGCAGCATTCGCATTGTTGACGTAGGCTTGATGGTGCTTGTCATGGTGCAAGTGCATTGTTTCAGCATCGATGTATGGTTCCAAAGCGTCGTATGCGTATGGAAGGTCTGGTAAGATAATAGCCATCTGTAATACCTCTTTTTCTTTCTATATGAAAATGATAACGCAATCATCCTCTTTTTTCAAGTTTTTTGCTCAATTTGCCTCTGTCGCAATCTGCAAGAGCGCCTTTTCAAACAAGTAACCTTTTTCATAGATACCTGTCTTAATCTGATAGTCTGTTTCAATCAAATAAGAAATCGCTCGCTTGAGAAAATCTAAGGAAATCCCTCTCGAATCTCTCAATGCAAACTTGATTTGATAAGGATTAGGATTTCGCCCCAAATAAGTTCCCAGACTGCTTGCAATCTGCGATTCCGTCTGACCAGTCTCTGATAAAATCTTCACTTGGGTAAAGGTACGAAACTGTCCTAACATGACCGCTATGAGCTTGATCTCATCCTCCCCTTGCAAGGTCAAGTCTCTAACCAGTTCACGGGCCAGGTCAATCTTCTTAGCTATAATAAACTGAGTCAAATCAAAAATATTGTCTTGCAAAGTCTTTGGAATGGCTTCGATAATATCCTTTTCCTCAATCACATCGCCTGACTTATAAGACTGTAAGAAGAGGAGATTTTTCTGGATTTCGCTAAACTGAAAACCAGACTTGATGAGTAGATTTTCAAAGGATTGCCCCACAAACTGCAGACCTTGTGTCTGACTCCATTTTTGGAAATACTGGCGAAGTTCTTGTTCCTTGGGTTCAATAGCATCAAAGACAGTCGCATCTCGTTTGAGCAATTTGACCAGCCGTCTTTTACTATCTAACTTTCCTTCTGCAAAAATCAATAATTTTGTTGTTGGCGAAGGGTTATCAAGGTATTCTTCAAACGACTTGAGCTCATCATCTGTTAAAAAACGTTTCTTGGCAGTTGTAATATCGACAAAATGGTCTAATATCACGATTTTCTCATCAGCAAAGAAAGGGAGACTGACCAACTCCAACTCTAAGTCTTTATAGGCTACTTCTTTCATATCAAAGTAAGCAAAATTGAGATCAGCTGGATCATAACCAATCTGCTTCAACACTTGACTCTTCATAACTTCAAACTGACCCTGATCTGTCCCTGTAAATAGGTTCAAGCTAGATAGATTTGATAAAGTCAACTTCTGACTGTCTTCAATGGCTAGCATCTTCTCTCCTTTCTTCTGATTTTTTATTAAACTTAATCAATATAGCGCAATTTCCCACGGAAATCTTCTAGGTTCTCATAACCTTTTTCTGCCATGATTGCTTTTAGTTCTTTGGTAATGCGCTCAAAAACACCGACGCCTTCCTTGTGGAGCGTCGTTCCTACTTGCACCATACTAGCACCGCAAAGGATGTGTTCAAAGGCATCACGACCCGTCAGAACGCCACCCGTTCCGATGATTTTGATTTGCGGATTTAAGCGTTGATAGAAAGCATGGACATTAGCTAGAGCAGTTGGTTTGATATACTCCCCACCAATGCCACCAAAACCATTTTTAGGACGAATCACGACCGACTCGCCTTCTATATAAAGGCCGTTTCCGATAGAGTTAACACAGTTAACAAACTTGAGCGGATATTTGTTGAAAATAGCTGCCGCTTGATCAAAGTGAACAATATCAAAATATGGTGGTAATTTGATCCCAAGAGGTTTGGTAAAGTAGGCAAATACCTCTGACAAAATCCGGTCTGTTGTCTCAAAATCATAGGCAATTTGAGGTTTTCCTGGAACATTTGGACAAGACAGATTAAGCTCTGTCAGTCCTTTGAATTCACTCTCTTGAACTTTTTTCAAGATGGCATGTGTTTCTTCTGGAGACATGCCGACTAGAGATAGGAAGAAAGTACGGTTTGGCTCTTTTTCCTGTAAGTCCAAAAGATAGTCCAGATAGTAGTCTAAGCCATTATTTGGCAAGCCCATGGAGTTGATAGAACCAAGTGGAACATCCTGGTAACGTGGTTCAGGATTTCCCTGACGAAAGTCCAAGGTCGCAGTCTTCGTAACAAAAGTACCCGCCGCTGAGTTTTTAACCTCTTCTAGCTCCTCTATCGTCATACAAGCCACACCCGCTGCATTCATCAAGCAATTGTCAAACTCAAAGCCAGCTATTTGTGTTTTCGTTGATACCATGATTCTGATCCTCCAGATTCCTTTTATTTCTAATATTATACCATACTTTCAAATTTTCTCTTTGAGAAACTAATTTCTATCTAAAACGTTCGGTTTTGTAAATTGAAAGAATTTTTAGAAAATTTCTGTTTTTTTCTTTACACTCAAAAAAATTTCTGCTATAATGGCTCATGTAATAAAATATAACAACAAAAAGGAGAACGATATGACATCTGCTAAAGACTATATCCAAAGCGTGTTTGCAACTGTGAAAGCTCGTAACGGGCATGAGGCTGAATTTCTCCAGGCGGTTGAGGAATTCTTCAGTACCTTGGAGCCTGTCTTTGAAAAACACCCTGAGTATATCGAAGAAAACATCTTGGCACGTATCACTGAGCCTGAGCGCGTGATTTCTTTCCGTGTTCCTTGGGTTGACCGTGAAGGTAAAGTCCAAGTCAACCGTGGTTACCGTGTTCAATTCAACTCAGCTGTTGGACCATATAAAGGCGGACTTCGTTTCCACCCAACTGTAAACCAAGGGATCTTGAAATTCCTCGGCTTCGAACAAATCTTTAAAAACGTTTTGACTGGACTTCCAATCGGTGGAGGTAAAGGGGGATCAGACTTCGATCCTAAAGGGAAGACTGATGCTGAAGTGATGCGCTTCTGCCAAAGCTTCATGACTGAATTGCAAAAATACATCGGACCATCTCTTGATGTACCTGCTGGTGATATCGGTGTTGGTGGACGAGAAATTGGTTACCTTTACGGGCAATACAAACGTCTTAACCAATTTGATGCGGGTGTCTTGACTGGTAAACCTCTTGGATTTGGTGGTAGCTTGATTCGTCCAGAAGCAACTGGTTATGGTTTGGTTTACTACACTGAAGAAATGCTCAAAGCTAATGGTAACAGTTTTGCTGGTAAGAAAGTGGTTATTTCAGGTTCTGGTAACGTAGCTCAATACGCTCTTCAAAAAGCGACTGAACTTGGTGCAACTGTCATCTCTGTATCTGACTCAAACGGTTATGTCATCGACGAAAATGGTATTGACTTCGATCTTTTGGTTGATGTTAAAGAAAAACGTCGTGCTCGTTTGACTGAGTATGCAGCTGAGAAAGCAACTGCTACTTACCATGAAGGTTCTGTATGGACTTACGCTGGTAACTACGACATCGCTCTTCCATGTGCGACTCAAAACGAAATCAACGGTGAAGCAGCTAAACGTTTGGTTGCTCAAGGCGTTATCTGTGTATCTGAAGGTGCTAACATGCCTAGTGACCTTGATGCGATTAAAGTCTACAAAGAAAACGGAATCCTTTACGGACCTGCCAAAGCTGCTAACGCTGGTGGTGTAGCTGTTTCAGCTCTTGAAATGAGCCAAAATAGCCTTCGCCTTTCATGGACACGTGAAGAAGTTGATGGACGTCTCAAAGATATTATGACCAATATCTTTAATACAGCTAAAACAACTGCTGAAACATACGGTCTTGGTACTGACTACCTTGCAGGAGCTAACATTGCTGCCTTTGAAAATGTAGCAAACGCTATGATTGCACAAGGTGTGGTATAAAAAATATAAATTACTGAAAATTGCTACCCCTCTGGGCAGCAATTTTTTTCATTCAATTCATTAATCAAACTAAATATTTCACTAAAATACTATAAAACAGTAGAATTTACTGATTTTATCTAGCACATTAAGAAGTAATAAATATAAATTATAATTTAAAACTCCTTTTCCAATTCTCTTTCAATGGCTTTACGCTTGCCATCTATTAGTTTATCCAAGTACAGTAGCAAGTTAATGTAGCCTATATCAGTTTCAAATATCTCTTTAATTCTTTCTAGGAGTTCTTTTTCTAATTCCAACACCGGAACGTGACTACCAGTAAAAAAATGTGAGTAGGGACTAAAATGTATTTCTTGGAATGACTTCTGGCCAAATCCTTTAGCTCTGAGAAGATTAAATAGTAACTCTTTTATCGCCATAATAAACTCCTACCAAAAATTTCAATTAAGAAAATAAAATCTATAAATTCTTAAATAGATTAGTAAATAACACAATATAATTATACATCAATTTTATAAAAAATAAAAACCCCCATAAAAATTATGGGAG
>NZ_RJNU01000012.1:0-47650 GCF_003942695.1 Streptococcus mitis | reverse complement strand
ATATCAAATTCTAGTGTGAATAAATCTTCATCAGTTAAAATTCAGTTATTTTCCTAAAACAAAAAGAAAAAAGCCTTTGAAATGTTGGTTTCAAGGGCTTTTAGTTTACTCAATTATTTCACCTCTGTAAACACAACGTGTTTGCGAAGTTTTGGTGAGTATTTCTTCAATTGAAGACGGTCTGGAGTGTTACGTTTGTTTTTAGAAGTAAGGTACAAGCGTTCACCAGATTCTTTGTGTTCAAGTGTGATATTTACGCGCATGGTATCTCCCTTCTATTATTCAGCTGATGCAGCTTTAGCGATTTTACGTCCTTTGTAGTATCCTTTAAGTGATACACGGTGAGAACGTGAGTAATCTCCAGTAGTTTCGTCAAAGTTTACAGATGGAGCTGTTACTTTGTAGTGTGTACGACGTTTGTTTTTCTTCGCTTTTGAAGTGCGACGTGCAGGTACTGCCATTTTGATTTCTCCTTTAGGTATTTATATTCGATTCAATCTAGTGATTTTCATCAACCATACTAGGATAACACATTTTTTTTGTAAAGTAAAGTTACTTGACAAAAAAAGATGAAAAAATTAGAAGTTGTTGATCGGAATTTTCTGAAAATTCAAGAATTTTATTCTGTTCTTCATGCGGAAAATGTGCTATAATAGTAAAAACTGAAACGGGAGGGATAAGATGACTGAATTAGATAAACGTCACCGCAGTAGCATTTATGACAGTATGGTTAAATCACCAAACCGTGCCATGCTTCGTGCGACTGGTATGACAGATAAGGACTTTGAAACACCGATTGTGGGAGTGATTTCAACTTGGGCGGAAAATACACCATGTAACATTCACTTGCATGATTTTGGGAAATTGGCTAAAGAAGGTGTCAAATCTGCAGGCGCTTGGCCTGTACAGTTTGGAACCATTACCGTAGCAGACGGGATTGCCATGGGAACGACTGGTATGCGTTTCTCTTTGACATCTCGTGATATCATTGCGGACTCCATCGAGGCGGCTATGGGTGGTCACAACGTGGATGCCTTTGTTGCTATCGGTGGCTGTGACAAGAACATGCCTGGTTCTATGATTGCCATTGCCAACATGAATATCCCAGCTATTTTCGCCTATGGTGGGACTATTGCACCGGGTAATCTTGATGGCAAAGACATTGATTTGGTTTCTGTCTTTGAGGGTATCGGAAAATGGAACCACGGTGATATGACAGCTGAGGACGTGAAACGTCTTGAATGTAATGCCTGCCCTGGCCCTGGTGGCTGTGGTGGTATGTATACTGCTAATACCATGGCGACTGCAATCGAAGTTCTTGGTATGAGCTTGCCAGGTTCTTCATCTCACCCAGCTGAATCAGCTGACAAGAAAGAAGATATCGAAGCAGCAGGACGAGCCGTTGTCAAGATGCTGGAGCTTGGTCTCAAACCATCAGATATCTTGACTCGTGAAGCCTTTGAAGATGCCATCACTGTAACGATGGCTCTTGGTGGTTCTACAAATGCCACTCTTCACTTGCTTGCCATTGCCCATGCGGCTAATGTTGACTTATCACTTGAGGACTTCAATACGATCCAAGAACGTGTGCCTCACTTGGCTGATTTGAAACCATCTGGTCAGTATGTCTTCCAAGACCTCTACGAAGTCGGTGGTGTGCCTGCGGTTATGAAATATCTCTTAGCGAATGGCTTCCTTCACGGAGACCGTATCACATGTACTGGTAAGACAGTTGCTGAGAACTTGGCTGACTTTGCAGACCTTACACCAGGTCAAAAAGTTATCATGCCACTTGAAAATCCAAAACGTGCAGATGGTCCGCTTATTATCTTGAACGGGAACCTTGCCCCTGATGGAGCAGTTGCCAAGGTATCAGGTGTTAAAGTTCGTCGTCACGTTGGACCGGCTAAAGTCTTTGACTCAGAAGAAGATGCTATCAAGGCTGTCTTGACAGATGAAATCGTTGATGGCGATGTTGTCGTTGTTCGTTTTGTGGGACCTAAGGGAGGTCCTGGTATGCCTGAGATGCTCTCACTTTCATCCATGATCGTTGGTAAAGGTCAAGGAGACAAGGTTGCCCTCTTGACAGACGGACGCTTCTCTGGTGGTACTTATGGTCTGGTTGTTGGACATATCGCTCCTGAAGCTCAGGATGGTGGACCGATTGCCTACCTTCGTACAGGCGATATCGTTACGGTTGACCAAGATACTAAAGAAATTTCCATGGCCGTATCCGAAGAAGAACTTGAAAAACGCAAGGCAGAAACAACCTTGCCACCACTTTACAGTCGTGGTGTCCTCGGTAAATACG
The DNA here is from genome assembly GCF_003942695.1 of Streptococcus mitis. Taxonomy (GTDB): domain Bacteria; phylum Bacillota; class Bacilli; order Lactobacillales; family Streptococcaceae; genus Streptococcus; species Streptococcus mitis_BD. Next base: position 45,339 of record NZ_RJNU01000012.1, on the reverse strand, counting down.
CCCACATCGTATCATCTGCTTCACGCGGAGCTGTGACAGACTTCTGGAATATGGACAAGTCAGGTAAAAAATAAACTCAAAAAGCAAGCCATCTTCGGCTTGCTTCTTTTCATCTTCAAAAGTGATTTGCCTGCTTATACTCAATAAAAATCAAAGAGCAAACTAGAAAGCTAGGCGCAGGCAGTACTTGAGTACGACAAGCCGACGCTGACGTGGTTTGAATTTGATTTTTGAAGAGTATTAACGAGGTGGCAGTCCAAGGGCAATACGGCCGTAGCGACTGATTCGTGTAATCTTCCAAGCGGGCGACCAGGTAACTTCAACCTGAACATCTTCAATACCCTCGATTTGTTTCAGGCCAGCGACGATTTCGATAGGCAGGCTTTCGGCGCAATCACAGGCGGTATCGGTGAAGGTCATGACAATCTTACAGAGACCTGTTTCATCCAGATTGATTTCATAAATCAAGCCCAGATTGTAAACGTCCAATTCCACATCTGTATCAAAAACTTTCTCTAGTTTTTCGATAATTTGGTCTTGCAAGGCCAAAGCGCGGTTATTGATTTTGATATCGTCTCTCATAACAGTCCCTCCACGTGATAAATATCCTCTATTTTCTCATAATTCTGACAATTTGGCAAGTTTTTGATAAATTTTCTGAAAAGACTCTCTTGAGAATTCCTACTCTTACTGTTTTAATCCCTCTATTTATGGTAAAATAAGACTATTAAGTTTAAAGAGGATTCCCTATGAAATTACAAAAACCAAAAGGAACGCAGGATATTTTACCTGCTGAGTCTGCCAAGTGGCAGTACGTTGAGGGCTTTGCCCGTGAAATTTTCAAGCGTTATAACTATGCAGAGGTGCGCACGCCTATTTTTGAGCATTACGAGGTTATCAGTCGCTCTGTCGGAGATACAACGGATATCGTAACCAAGGAAATGTACGATTTCTATGACAAGGGTGACCGCCATATCACCCTTCGTCCAGAAGGAACTGCGCCCGTTGTCCGTTCCTATGTGGAAAATAAACTCTTCGCCCCAGAAGTGCAAAAGCCAAGTAAGTTCTACTACATGGGCCCTATGTTCCGTTATGAGCGTCCACAAGCAGGTCGTTTGCGTCAGTTCCACCAGATTGGTGTTGAGTGTTTTGGCTCAAGCAATCCAGCTACCGATGTGGAAACCATCGCTATGGCAGCTCATTTCTTGAAAGAAATCGGCATCCAAGGTGTCAAACTACACCTCAACACTCTTGGAAATCCTGAGAGCCGTGCGGCTTACCGTCAAGCATTGATTGACTATTTGACACCGCTCAAGGAGACCTTGTCTAAGGATAGCCAGCGTCGCTTGGAGGAAAATCCTCTCCGTGTCTTGGACTCTAAGGAAAAAGAAGACAAGGTGGCAGTGGAGAATGCACCTTCTATCTTGGACTTCCTTGATGAAGAAAGCCAAGCTCATTTTGATGCTGTGCGTCAGATGTTGGAAAATCTGGGTGTAGACTATATCATCGATACCAATATGGTGCGTGGTCTGGACTACTATAACCACACCATTTTCGAGTTTATCACTGAGATTGAGGGCAATGACTTGACCGTCTGTGCGGGTGGTCGCTATGATGGTTTGGTTTCCTACTTTGGTGGTCCTGAGACTGCTGGATTTGGATTTGGCCTTGGTGTAGAGCGCCTGCTTCTTATCCTTGAAAAGCAAGGTGTGGCCCTCCCTATCGAAAACTCTCTAGATGTTTATATCGCAGTCTTGGGTGAAGGAGCAAATGTTAAGGCCTTGGAATTGGTACAAGCCCTTCGCCAACAAGGATTCAAAGCAGAGCGTGATTACCTTAACCGTAAACTCAAAGCTCAGTTCAAGTCCGCCGATGTCTTTGCGGCTAAGACCCTCATCACCCTAGGAGAGAGTGAAGTCGAAAGCGGACAAGTGACAGTCAAGAACAACCAAACTCGAGAAGAGGTGGAAGTTACGCTTGATACAATCAGCCAAAACTTCTCAGAAGTCTTTGAAAAACTAGGGTTTTAATAACAGATAAACCGGTCAGGAACCTACTCCTGACCTTTTTCTTTTGCAAAATGACAAAAATCATAAGCTTTTTGACAAATATAATTGTCAAAAAGAAAAAGATGTGTTACAATGTAAGTAAGTTAAGAAATAAAGAAATAGGAGGGAATCACATGTGGGTATGGATTTTTTTACCTTTTCTCGTCTTGATTTATAGTAGTCAATCTAAAAAAATCAAGCGGTTAGAGAAGAGGTTAAAGGTAATCGAAAGAAAAGAGAAAGGAGATATAGATATGTCGAGATTATTGCAAGAAATGATTGGAAAGAAACCAATTATAACGGGAGTGTATATTGGACCAGATAACTGGGAAGTTGTGGATGTTGACGAGGAATGGGTCAAACTACGTAGCGTTGATAAAAAGGGGAAAGAAAAATTCAAGTTGCAACGCATTGAGGATATCCAAGCCGTTGAATTTGACGGAGAGTAGGTGTGTAGCATGCAACTAAAAAACCGTCTAAAAGAGCTTCGGGCTCGCGATGGTTTGAATCAAACGGAACTGGCCAAGCTAGCTGGCGTGTCCAGACAAACCATCAGTTTGCTAGAACGGGATGAGTACACCCCGTCAGTAGTAATAGCTCTGAAGATTTCACAGATATTCAATGAACCAGTCGAGTCGGTATTTCGTATAGAGGAGGATGAGGAATGAACAAGTATAAAGTGATCTATTATGTAGTTGCCATAGCTCTAGTAGTCAGCGTGTTTCTATTGATTGGAATAGACTTAGGCTGGTTTAATCCCTATCAAAATGACCAATTTATTTGGGCCTATTTTGCCCTCATACCAGTAATTGAATGGATTGAAAAGAAATCAAAAAATCTAGCAAGTGAATAAGGGGAATGAATATGAAAAAGAAACGTGGATTGTTATTTTTAATGTCTGTTGTCTTGGGAGCTTTCTTGGGCGTGTTTGTAGGGATGTTTAAGGCACGTGCCGAATCCCATGAAATTATTTTAGATGTAAAAGTCTTGGTGCCATGGATATCAGCTATTTGTTTACTGATAGGTTTCATTAGCATTCTTTTGACTTTCAATTTCTTAAAGAAAAGCAGAAAATTTCACTCCTTGTATCAAGAGGAAATGGATGATGATCTGAATAAAACCTATTATGTGCAAATGTATCGGAATCTCGAGTTTGGAACCATTGCTTTTAATATTGCAAACGTAGCAATTTTATTGGCTCTCTTCATTGCAGGAAGTGAAGTGATTATACTAAATGGAAGCTTTCTAACCTTATCTCTTTCTTTTTTGCTATTAGTGTTGGTTTTCAATGTTCAAAAATATCTTTATAAGACCATTGCGATTGTTCGTCAGTTTGATTTGGCATTTTTCTCTACACCAAAGGACGCCTTAGACTATTTCAATTCTTACGATGAAGGGGAGCGCAAGGCTAATTTGGAACAGAGTTTTCGGATTTTATTCCAATTAAATAACTATGTCTTGCCAGGTCTCTACTTTCTGATTGATCTCTTTTCTTTATTGACAGGAGAGATTCAGCTACTAGCCTTCTTTCTTGTCGGAGCTATCCATGTTTATATCAATGTGATGCAGTTACCTATGGTAAAACGCTATTTCAAATAGGAGATCTTTATGAAAATACTTAAAAATCTTGGCTGGTTTCTTCTAGCTGTTCTATCCTTTTTCTTTGGCTATGGTCTGGTTCAGAGTATGGCTCTGTCAGCTCTTGGACTAGGGGCTTCGATATATGGAGTTTTGCCACTTTATATCGCCCTGTCAGGAGCCTATGTTTATGGAGTTTACAAGTGGTATCAGACAGAAAAGGTTAGCATCCAGACGACTGCTTTTAATCGTTATATCTGGTTGCCTACTCTGGTTTTGCTAGTGGCTATTACAGCCCAGTGCTTTTTACCAGACGATCCGTCGACCAATCAACAAATCGTATCCCAACTGACAGTGGCACAGCCTGAATTTGGTTTCTTTATGGTGGTGGTCTTTGCTCCTCTGACGGAAGAACTCATTTTTAGAGGGATGCTGGCGCGTTATCTCTTTCCTATGCAGGACAATAGCAAACAGACAGCTCTGTTTCTTCTGGTATCGAGTGTCCTTTTTGCCTTGATTCATTTTCCAGGGACTTTGCAACAGTTTTTAGTCTATGCTAGTCTGGGATTGAGTTTGGGACTGGCTTATGTGAGTCAAAAAGGCCTTCTTTACAGCATTTCTTTACATGCTTTGAATAATTTAATCGGCTTTTTGATGATACTCATGCTATAATAGAGTCAGGAGGTCACATGAAACGAGTAATTTTATTAGCAGTGATACAGGCAGTTGTTCTCTTCTTTATCATCGGGGCACTTGCCTATGCCTTTAAAGGCGATTTCTTTTACAACTATCTAGCAGTTGTTTTTGCACCTATTGCAGGTGTCTTGCGTTTTGCTTCAGCTTATGCGACGGAGATTGTTCTGCCTAAAAAAGCGGCTGAAATCGCGGAAAAACGTAAAAAAGGTCAAGAATCAAAATAAGAAAATCCGATGGTGTCTTCATCGGATTTTTTGATGTTGTCATGATTTTTTAGCTGTTCGTTTTGATTTTTATAGACAATCAAACTTTTCTGCTGATTTTCATGAAGAGCCTGCGCTTTTATGGTAAAATAGTAACAGAATAAAAGAGGAGAGAAAACATGAAACGTAGTATGTATGCTGGTCGTGTTCGTGAGGAACACATCGGACAAGAAATGACCTTGAAAGGCTGGGTTGGCCGTCGTCGTGATTTGGGCGGTTTGATCTTTATCGACCTTCGTGACCGTGAAGGAATCATGCAGTTGGTTATCAATCCAGAAAAAGTTTCAGCAGAAGTCATGGCAACAGCTGAAAGCCTTCGTAGCGAATTTGTCATAGAGGTGACGGGTCAGGTTGCGGCACGCGAGCAAGCAAATGATAAGCTGCCAACTGGTGCAGTTGAGTTGAACGTGACAGCTTTGACAGTGCTCAATACAGCTAAAACAACACCTTTTGAGATTAAGGATGGTATTGAGGCAAATGACGATACGCGTCTCCGTTACCGTTACCTTGACCTTCGTCGTCCAGAGATGTTGGAAAATCTTAAACTTCGTGCTAAGGTGACCCACTCAATCCGTAACTACTTGGATGAGTTGGAGTTTATTGATGTGGAGACGCCATTCCTTTCTAAGTCAACACCAGAAGGGGCGCGTGACTATTTGGTTCCATCTCGTGTCAACAAAGGGCATTTCTACGCTCTTCCTCAAAGTCCACAGATTACCAAACAGCTCTTGATGAATGCTGGATTTGACCGTTACTACCAAATCGTTAAATGTTTCCGCGATGAAGACTTGCGTGGGGACCGTCAGCCTGAGTTTACCCAAGTCGACTTGGAAACTTCATTCCTTACAGAGCAAGAGATCCAAGATATCACAGAAGGCTTGATTGCGCGCGTGATGAAGGAAACGAAAGGGATTGAAGTGACACTTCCATTCCCTCGTATGAAGTATGATGACGCGATGGCCCTTTATGGTTCTGACAAGCCAGATACGCGTTTTGACATGTTACTTCAAGACTTGACAGAAGTTGTCAAAGGTGTCGACTTCAAAGTCTTTTCAGAAGCACCTGCTGTAAAAGCAATTGTAGTCAAAGGGGCTGCGGACAATTATTCACGTAAAGATATCGACAAAATGACAGAAGTAGCCAAGCAGTACGGGGCTAAAGGTCTTGCTTGGGTTAAGATTGTTGATGGTGAATTGAATGGGCCAGTTGCTAAGTTCTTGACTAGCATTCAAGCAGAGTTGACAGAAGCGCTTGGCCTTGAAGACAAGGACTTGGTTCTCTTTGTAGCTGATACACTTGAAGTGGCCAATGCAACACTAGGCGCCCTTCGTGGACGTATTGCTAAAGAGCTTGGCTTGATTGATAACGATAAATTCAACTTCCTTTGGGTTGTTGACTGGCCAATGTTTGAATGGTCTGAAGAAGAAGGTCGTTACATGAGTGCTCACCATCCATTTACTCTTCCACAGGCAGACACAGCTCACGAACTAGAGGGTGAATTGGCCAATGTTCGTGCCATTGCCTATGACATCGTCTTGAACGGTTATGAACTTGGTGGTGGTAGCCTTCGTATCAACCAAAAAGATCTTCAAGAACGCATGTTTAAGGCTCTTGGTTTCTCAGCTGAGGAAGCCAATGATCAGTTTGGATTCCTTCTGGAAGCCATGGACTATGGATTCCCACCACACGGAGGTTTGGCTATCGGTCTTGACCGCTTTGTCATGCTCTTAGCAGGAGAAGAAAATATCCGTGAAGTCATTGCCTTTCCTAAGAATAACAAGGCGACGGATCCAATGACACAAGCCCCATCAACAGTCGCTCTCAAACAACTAGAAGAACTCAGTCTACAAGTAGAACAAGATGAAACAAGCGAAACGAACTAAGCGGTGGCGCTATTATCTGCGCCGCTTTGCTTATCAGATAAAAATCTTACGAGTTTTACAAAGTATCTCTCGGGAAAAATATGATGAGAAAGTATCGGCTTCTCTGGTTTATGGCTTTTTGTCAGCAGTAGCGGTCAATTTCTTTTTTCAACCAGGGCACGTTTACTCCAGTGGTGCGACAGGTCTGGCACAGATTGTCTCTGCCTTGAGTCATCACTGGTTTGGGTTTTACATTCCGATATCGCTAACCTTTTATGCTATTAATTTTCCGTTGATGATTTTGGCTTGGTATCAGATTGGGCATAAGTTTACAATCTTTACCTTTATCACAGTATCCATGAGTTCCCTCTTTATCCAGCTTGTGCCAGTTGTGATCTTGACAGAGGATCCCATTATCAATGCCCTTTTTGGGGGTGTTGTCATGGGCTTGGGGATTGGTTTTGCGCTCCGTAACAATATTTCTAGCGGAGGTACAGATATCGTCAGTCTCACCATTCGAAAGAAAACGGGTAAGAATGTCGGTAGTATTTCTTTCCTGGTAAATGGAACCATCATGCTGATAGCAGGTCTGACCTTTGGATGGAAATACGCTCTTTACTCCATGATTACCATTTTTGTATCCAGTCGTGTGACAGACGCAGTCTTTACCAAGCAAAAACGCATGCAGGCCATGATTGTGACCAATAATCCTGACAAGGTAATCGAAAAAATCCATAAAAAATTGCACCGCGGAGCTACTATGATCCACGATGCGGAAGGAACCTATAATCATGAGAGAAAAGCAGTCTTGATTACGGTTATCACGCGAGCAGAGTTTAATGATTTTAAACATATCATGAAACAGGTTGATCCGACAGCCTTCGTCTCTGTGTCCGAAAATGTCCACATCCTAGGACGATTCGTAGAAACAGACAATTAATAATACTCAAAAGACCAGCTCTGGAGCTGGTCTTTATTTTTCGATAATTTTGTGGGCAATCAACTGACGGTAACAAATCTGTTTATTGTTTTTAGCATCGTTGATGATTTGGAGAATGGTTTCAAAGGAAACGCGCCCAAGTTCTAAGCTATTGATATCGACATAAGCTACAAGGTCAAGTCGAGGATTGACAGAGTCGAAACTCAAGACAGGAACAGTTAACTGATGCTTACTGATGTAGTCACAAACTCCTTCTGCTAGAAGACTATCGGTTGTGATGATAGCGTCAATCTGCGGATCGTGATTGAACAGGAGTTCACTGAACTGATACCCTTTTTCTTCTAGAAATTCGGTCGCAAAGTAGGTTAAGTGGGTATCAATCGGAAGTTGGTGTTGTTTGAGTGCCAATTCGTAACCTCTTAGACGGTCTTGTGTAACGAAAAGTTTCTTGGTTCCTCCGATAAAGGCGATCCGTCTGCATCCTTTTTTGATGAAATACTCAGTTGCATCAAAACCGGCTTGTACATTGTCATTATCAACAAGAGGGATAAAGGGTGAAATGGATTTTCCGAGGATAAGGAAAGGGAACTGTTCCTCCGCTACGAGCTTCACCAGTGGATCTTCTTCTTGAGCATAGAGGAAGATCAGACCATCGACACGTTTCCCATAGACCATCTGAGAAATCGCGTTGAGACGTTCTTTCTCATCTTTCCCCGTTGCGATCTGAATAGCATAGTGGTTTTCAGATGCGACTTGGGCGATTCCTCGTAGGACAGATGGGAAGAAAGGATTTTGATAGAAGGCATCTGAGTCGTCAGGCAATACCAAACCGATAACTTGAGTATAGCTGCTAACTAGGCTACGAGCATTGAGATTGGGATGGTAGTTGAGTTCCTTCATAGCCTTGCGAACTCGTTTTTTGGTTTCATCACTAATTGTTGATTTGTTTTGAATAACGCGGGTTACGGTTGAAGGTGAGACACCTGCAGCCTTGGCCACATCTTTAATCGTAACGGGCATAAAAATCTCCTATTTATGATAATCTGGATCGCGGTAATGTGTTTTATAAAAGATAGCGACCAGATAAAGAACAAAAAGAATATTTTGTACAGTGATCAGGGTTGTCATATTTTGGCCAAAAAGTCCCAAAACAAGCGTAATCAAAGTTGGTAATCCTAAACAGTTCAAGATAAAATGGTAGCACTCTTTAAAGGTTCTAAATGAAAAGAGGCGTGATTTTTTGGTGATATAAAGGAGAAGACTAGCTCCAAGAGAGACAATGAAGAAATTCAATCCAAAGAGGAAGCTAGCACCAAGGACGAGAAAGAGACTGATATAGACACGGTTCTGTTGGTACCAGTCTTTAGAAATAGCCTGGGTCAAGCTGTCTTTACTTTTGAAACTCTCCGTTTGAATCGCGCGGTAGCGAATACGAGTCAGCTCTTTACTTTCCTTACTGATGATGAGTTCTTCCGTATCAAAATGAAGTTGCAAATCCTTTGGCAATTCTTTGCTTTGGCTTGGACCAATCAAAAGAGAAGGCTGCTGATTCTCAGTGCCTGAGTAGTTCAGCTTTCCATCTACGATTTGTGCATTCTCTGACAAGTCCATGATGGCTTCATCTGTAAGTGGAGTGTAGACATTATCGATAAAAGTATCCAGTGGATACGTTTCCTGAGAGCTGTTTTGAATGGCAATTGGAACCATAGACAAACTGATGAGGAAAATGCTAGTAAAGAGAAGCTGAAACCAGTTGAGGCCGAAACGTTTTGATAGGGGCTTACGAAATCCCCAAATACTAGTAAAATACGAGAATGGATATGGAAGCATAGGCATCTTTCTAAAAGTGTTTTCTATATGAGTATTATTATATAGAGAAATGTGCTTTATTTCAAGTCTAGTAGAGAAATTGCTTTTTGGAAAGCGGATTTTGCTACTATTTGTGGTCGTGTGTCTAATCTTTTAACTTTACAAACAAGCTCCAAAATGAAAAAAGGGTGGCGGGGATAAATTATCCCTTGTCGCCACCACTTGTAAGTCCTGAAACAAAGTTCTTTTGTAGGAAGAAGAAGAGAATACAGATTGGAAGGGCGATGAGGATAGCACCTGCTGAGAAGTAGGCGATCTTCATGTTTTTCACATTGCTAACGAAGGTTTGGAGACCAACGGCAACAGTAAAGTATTCTTTCTCACGAAGCAAGAAACTAGAGAGGATGTAATCCCCGAAAGGTCCCATGAAGGCCCAGAGGGCTTGTACAGCCACCATTGGGCGAACGAGCGGAAGGACAATTTGCCAGAAGCGACGGAAGTGTCCTGCACCATCTAGTTTCGCAGATTCGTCAAGAGACATTGGCACAGTATCGAAGTAACCTTTCATGAGCCAAGCATTCATCGGAATACCTCCACCGACGTAGAGGAAGATGAGGAACCAGCTATGGTTAAGGGCGTTCAACATAAGAGCCATAACGAAGAATGCGGTCAATGCGGCCATGGTTGGCACCATTTGGATGATCAAGAAGAAGACCAAACTTTGCTTACGGGCCAAGAAGTTGTAACGACTGTAGGCGTAACCAGCCAGTACGATGATACTTGTTTGAACAGCCATTGTGATAAAGGCAATAATCAAAGTATTAAGGTACCAAGTGCCATACAAGGTTTCGGTGAAGAGCCCTTTAAAGTTATCAAAATTGAAGTCGATGTTAGTATCTAGTTTAAAGGCTGCGACGTTACCTGCTTTGAAGGCGGACATGATGGTGATCAAAAGTGGGTAGATGATCACGATTGATAGACCAATCAAGTAGAGGTAAGTGAGGGTTTGAGTCAGTCTACGTTTGAGTTTGATTGAGTTATTCATCTTAGACGTCCTCCATATCAAATGCGTGTAGTTTCTTGAATGCGATCATAGAGATAGAGATGACAATGATTGAGATAATCAAGGTAACAGCTGCCGCCATAGAGTATTGAGGAGATGTACCTGTTGTCAAACGGTAAATCCATGAGATCAAGATATCAGTTGAACCGGCTCCGCCTCCAACAGTACCAGGACCTCCGCCATTAAAGAGGTACATGATAGAGAAGTTGTTAAAGTTGAAGGTGTATTGGCTGATCAATGTTGGTGCTGCAACAGCCAAGATCATTGGGAAAGTGATGTTGCGGAATTTTTGCCAAGCATTAGCACCATCGATGTAAGCCGCTTCGTAGAGGTCGTTAGGAATAGACTGCAAGATACCCAAGGTCAAAACGTAGATGTATGGGAATCCAAGCCAGCCTTGCATCATAATCAAGGCAACCTTAGTCCAAGTTGGATTTGTTTTCCAAGGGATAAGAGCTCCATCTAGGAAGGGAAGGACCTTAGACAAAAGAGGCAAGACTTGCGTGTTGATGGCACCGACACTATCATTAAACATGTTTGAGAATGTCAAGATAGTGATGAAGGCTGGAACAGCCCAAGGAAGAAGGAAAATAACACCGAAGATACGTTTTCCTTTGATAAATGGTTGATTAGCAATGATAGCGGTGAAGATACCAATCACAATCTGCAAAGTAGAAGCAGACAAGGCCCAGATAATGGTCCAAGAAAGAACCGAACCAAAGGCTGAACGGAAGGTACTTAAGCTCCAGATATTTGTGAAGTTAGTCAAACCAACCCAGTCCAACAATTTGTTTGGTGGCAAGTGTTGGAAGTCATAGTTGGTAAAGGCGATCATCAAGGTTACGATAACTGGGAAGATAATCGCAAATGTCATCGCTACATACGATGGGATAATCAAAAGGTATGGGAATCCATTCTCATAAATACCTTTAATCATATCCTTGAAGGTACGAGCTACAGGAATACCATTGTTGATACGTTTAGCAGTCGTATGTGCGTCCTTGATATTAAAGATATAAAAGAGCAGGTAGACGACAACAAAGATAGAGTGGAAGGCACCACGAATCAGCATGAAAAGTGAATTGTCACGACCAGGTTTCACACCAAGTGTGATCAAATTGCTCAATTCAGGGCTTGCAAGTGTTAGAAAATACAGAACAAATAAAACGGTAACACCAAGGAAAATCAATCCTTTAGCTTTTTGTTTATTATAGATTTGTCCTAAACCAGGAATGATTGACAGCAAGGCTGCTTTGCGAGGCTGTTGTTTTTCCATGATTACTCCTTTCATAGGATGCGAGATAAAACTCGGGTTCAATCGCAAGATACGCATATCTGATAAGAAACGCATCTATACATTCAAAGGGGGATTTCACTTCCACCCCCCTTGAACAAATCAATTATTCACCAAATTTTTGTTTGATTGTTTCTTTGATCAATGTTACAGCATCGTTAGCAGCTGTTTTCGCATCTTTCTTACCACTTACAGCTTCAAAGAGCATAGTTTTCGCTGGATCCCAAACAGCTGACATTTGTGAGATGTTTGGCATTGGTTGAGCGTTCTTGAACTGTTCAATCACGGCTGTTGTCAACTCATCTTTTTTGCCTTCAGCATAAGTACGAGCTTCAGTATTAGCTGGGATTTCGTTAGTAGTATCGTAGAAGGCTTTTTGTTGTTCAGTTGATACAAGGAAGTCTACAAATTTTTGAGCTCCTTCAAGGTTCTTAGTGCTTGCTGGGATAACCCAAGCCTTACCACCACCAAATGTTTCATAGTTTTTACCGTTTGGAAGAGTTGGGATAGTCGTAACACCGTAGTTCACTTTAGCATCTTTGAATGCTTGAGCTTTCCAAGGGCCATCGATGATAGCAGCAGTTTTACCTTCTTGGAATTGAGTTTGGATTAAGTTTGGAGCTCCTTCAGTATCTTGCATACCTTTAGGCCATTTATCGTACCAAGTCTTAGCGTAGTTGATACCTGCGATAGCACCATCGTTTGCAAGACCAATATCTTTAGGATCTTTACCGTTTTGTCCGAATACGTAAGCACCGTTACCAGCAAGAAGTCCGTATGCGTAGTAGAAGTTAGTCCAGTCAGCTAGGAAGGCAGTAGTTTTACCTTCTTCTCCAGCGAAAGCGTATTTGCTGTCTTTAGCAAGGTTTTCCAAATCAGCAAATGTTTTAGGAGCTTCTTTGAGCAAATCTTTGTTATAGTACAAAACGAGTGATTCGATAACAGCTGGAGCACCATAGACTTTACCACCAACAGTTACAAGAGATTTTGTTTTATCGTCTGTCTTTGCACCGTCGCTAAGAGTAACTTCTGAAAGTTGTCCGTCAGTACCAAGGCTACCTACACGGTCGTATGGAGCCATCATAACGTCAGCAGCTTTACCAGATTGGTTGTCTAGAGAAAGGTTATCAAGACCACCCATTTGGTCACCTGTCTTGATGGTAACTTTTACCCCTGCTTCTTTTTCATAAGCTTTTGCAGCTGATTCAGCAAAGGCTTTATATTGATCTTCAACATAGAAAGTGAGTTCTTTTGCTTCTGAAGAGCTAGTATCAGCCGCTTTATCAGCAGATTTGCTTCCGCAAGCTACCAAGAGCAAGCTAGCAAGAGTAGCAGTTCCGAGCACAGCAGCGCTCTTCATGAATTTAGATGACATAGTGTATTCCTCCTAAAGAATAACAAAAATAATTTAATGAGAAAACGCAAACGTTTTCTTTTATGTGTTTAGTATAGCACAAACAGAAAACGGTTGCAAGCATTTTTTGAAAAAATTTTAAAAAAACTTTAAGGTTTTTTAAAAGGAGAATTGCTTTATAAATAGGAAGAAAAGAGATAAAGGTTCATTTTCTTATAAAATATTAAGATTAGGAAAACGATTGCGTAAATTCGGCTCGGTTTTTCAGAAAATAGAGCAGATATTGGGAATGAATTATCTTAAATCAGAAAATCTTTAAAATTTTTTCGCTTATTTCATAAAATATCAGTGGCAACAAGTTTTGTTTGATTAAAATAATTCAAAAAAATTTTTTAAAACCGCTTGCATTTGTTTTTGAAATGCGTTATACTTAACTTAACGCAAACGTTTGCGCCTTGGTTGCGCAACGTTTTATAACAAACACATGAGGTGCTATTATGAAAAAACGTCAAAGTGGTGTGTTGATGCACATCTCTTCTCTGCCAGGAGCTTATGGGATTGGATCATTTGGTCAGACTGCCTATGATTTCGTCGATTTCTTGGTTCGTACCAAGCAACGTTACTGGCAAATCCTCCCTCTTGGGACAACAAGCTATGGAGATTCTCCATACCAATCATTCTCAGCCTTTGCTGGAAATACGCATTTTATCGACCTTGATATCTTGGTAGAGCAAGGCTTGCTCGAAGCCAGTGATCTTAAAGGTGTTGACTTTGGTAGCGATGCATCTGAAGTTGACTATGCGAAGATTTATTACGCACGTCGTCCACTTTTAGAAAAAGCAATTAAACGCTTCTTGGAAGTGGGTGATGTCAAAGATTTTGAGAAGTTTGCTCAAGACAACCAATCATGGCTCGAACTCTTCGCAGAATATATGGCTATCAAAGAGCATTTTGACAATCTTGCTTGGACAGAATGGCCAGATGCAGATGCTCGTGCTCGTAAAGCTTCAGCACTTGAAAGCTACCGTGAGAAATTGGCAGACAAGTTGGTTTACCACCGTGTGACTCAATACTTCTTCTTCCAACAATGGTTGAAATTGAAAGCCTACGCTAACGACAACCACATCGAAATTGTTGGAGATATGCCTATCTACGTAGCGGAAGATTCAAGCGACATGTGGGCAAATCCACATCTCTTCAAGACAGATGCCAATGGTAAAGCAACTTGCATCGCAGGATGCCCACCAGATGAGTTTTCTGCCACTGGTCAGCTTTGGGGGAACCCAATCTATGACTGGGAAGCAATGGACAAAGACGGTTACAAATGGTGGATTGAACGCTTGCGCGAAAGCTTCAAAATCTACGATATCGTTCGTATCGACCACTTCCGCGGTTTCGAATCTTACTGGGAAATTCCTGCTGGTTCCGATACAGCGGCACCTGGTAAATGGGTGAAAGGTCCAGGCTACAAGCTTTTCGCAGCTGTTAAGGAAGAACTTGGTGAGCTAAACATCATCGCAGAAGACCTTGGTTTCATGACAGATGAAGTCATCGAGTTGCGTGAACGTACTGGCTTCCCAGGAATGAAGATTCTTCAATTTGCCTTCAACCCAGAAGACGAAAGTATCGATAGCCCACACTTGGCACCTGCCAACTCTGTTATGTACACAGGAACACACGATAATAATACAGTTCTTGGTTGGTACCGTAATGAGATTGACGATCCAACTCGTGAATACATGGCTCGTTACACGAACCGTAAAGAGTATGAAACAGTGCCGCACGCAATGCTTCGCACAGTATTTTCATCAGTTAGCTTCATGGCAATTGCAACTATGCAAGATTTGCTAGAGCTAGATGAGTCAGCTCGTATGAACTTCCCATCTACTCTTGGCGGAAACTGGTCATGGCGTATGACAGCAGACCAACTCACACCAGCTGTTGAAGAAAATTTGCTTGACTTGACTACAATTTATCGCCGAATCAATGAAAATTTGGTAGAATTAAAGAAATAAGACAATATCAGGAGACACATAAACATGTTACCATTAAAAGAATTTGTACAAAAGCGTTACAATAAAACTATTGCAGAATGTAGCAATGAAGAACTTTACCTTGCTCTTCTCAACTACAGCAAGCTTGCTAGCAGTCAAAAACCAGTCAACACTGGTAAGAAAAAAGTTTACTACATCTCAGCTGAGTTCTTGATCGGTAAACTTTTGTCAAACAACTTGATTAACCTCGGCCTTTACGACGATGTGAAAAAAGAACTTGCAGCCGCAGGCAAAGAGTTGATCGAAATCGAAGAAGTAGAATTGGAGCCATCACTTGGTAACGGTGGTTTGGGACGTTTGGCAGCCTGCTTTATCGACTCAATCGCTACACTTGGTTTAAATGGTGATGGTGTTGGTTTGAACTACCACTTCGGTCTTTTCCAACAAGTTCTTAAAAACAACCAACAAGAAACGATTCCTAACGCTTGGTTGACTGAGCAAAACTGGTTGGTTCGCTCAAGCCGTAGCTACCAAGTGCCATTTGCACACTTCACATTGACATCGACTCTTTACGATATTGATGTACCTGGTTACAAGACAGCTACTAAAAACCGCTTGCGTTTGTTTGACTTGGATTCAGTTGATTCTTCTATCATCGAAGATGGTATCAACTTTGACAAGACAGATATCGCTCGCAACTTGACTCTCTTCCTTTACCCAGACGACAGCGACAAGCAGGGTGAATTGCTCCGTATCTTCCAACAATACTTCATGGTTTCAAACGGTGCGCAATTGATCATCGACGAAGCAATCGAAAAAGGAAGCAACTTGCATGACCTTGCGGACTACGCAGTTGTACAAATCAACGATACTCACCCATCAATGGTGATCCCTGAATTGATCCGTCTCTTGACTGCGCGTGGTATCGAACTTGATGAAGCAATCTCAATCGTACGTAGCATGACTGCCTACACTAACCACACAATCCTTGCTGAAGCCCTTGAAAAATGGCCTCTTGAATTCTTGGAAGAAGTGGTTCCTCACTTGGTACCAATCATTAAAGAATTGGACCGCCGTGTGAAAGCAGAATACAAAGATCCAGCTGTTCAAATCATCGATGAGAGCGAACGTGTCCACATGGCTCACATGGATATCCACTATGGATACAGCGTAAACGGGGTTGCGGCTCTCCACACTGAGATTTTGAAAAACTCAGAGTTGAAAGCTTTCTACGACATCTACCCAGAAAAATTCAACAACAAAACAAACGGTATCACTTTCCGTCGTTGGCTCATGCATGCTAACCCAAGCTTGTCTCACTACTTGGATGAGATCATTGGCCGTGGTTGGCACCATGAAGCGGATGAGCTTGAAAAACTCTTGTCATACGAAGACAAGGCTGCTGTCAAAGAAAAATTGGAAAGCATCAAGGCTCACAACAAACGCAAATTGGCTCGTCACTTGAAAGAACACCAAGGTGTGGAAATCAATACAAACTCTATCTTTGATATCCAAATCAAACGTCTTCACGAGTACAAACGCCAACAAATGAACGCTTTGTATGTGATCCACAAATACCTTGATATCAAGGCTGGTAACATCCCTGCTCGTCCAATCACAGTCTTCTTTGGTGGTAAAGCAGCTCCTGCCTACACAATCGCTCAAGATATCATCCACTTGATCCTTTGCTTGTCAGAAGTGATTGCAAACGACCCAGCAGTAGCTCCACACTTGCAAGTTGTAATGGTTGAAAACTACAACGTTACTGCAGCAAGCTTCCTCATCCCAGCATGTGACATCTCAGAACAAATCTCACTTGCTTCTAAAGAAGCTTCAGGTACTGGTAACATGAAATTCATGTTGAACGGAGCTTTGACTCTTGGTACTATGGACGGAGCTAACGTGGAAATCGCTGAGTTGGTTGGCGATGAAAACATCTACATCTTTGGTGAAGATTCAGAAACTGTTATCGACCTTTACGCAAAAGCAGCTTATAAGTCAAGCGAATTCTATGCTCGTGAAGCTATTAAACCATTGGTTGACTTTATCGTGAGCGATGCTGTTCTTGCAGTAGGTAAGAAAGAGCGCTTGGAACGTCTTTACAACGAATTGATCAACAAAGACTGGTTCATGACTCTCCTAGACTTGGAAGACTACATCAAAGTTAAAGAGCAAATGCTTGCTGACTACGAAGACCGTGACGCATGGTTAGATAAAGTCATCGTTAACATTGCCAAAGCAGGATTCTTCTCATCTGACCGTACAATCGCTCAGTACAACGAAGATATCTGGCACTTGAACTAATAATTACATAACTTAAACCCGTACCTTGAAGGTGCGGGTTTTATCTTATCTGAAAGTTTTATTTACAGTGCTTTCCCAACCAAAATCTCTGCTTCGATGGTAACTTCTGTCAGTTGACTCCAGTCAATCTTGGTCTGGTCAACATGAAAGAGTAGGGGGGTCATGCTGAGCAGGGCTTGGCGTTGCTCTGCTGTGATGGGCTTGGTCAGGGAGGCTATTTGGCTAGATTGGATGCTGAAGTGTTCCTGGAAATGTTCTTTGATATCTTGATTAGAATAGTCCTTCTTTGTCAGCTGGTCCTGCACTATTTGACGGATTTCTATGAGGTGATTTTCAGTCGGGATGACCTTGATCAAGATACCGTCTTTGGATAGAACACGGCGAAATTCTCCATAGTTGGCAGGCGAGAAGATATCAAGCAAGATATCCATACTGGCATCTTCTATAGGAAGTCGGGCCAAGTCTCCAACGAACCAATTGACTGCCCAGTTGGGTTCGCTTTTGGCAGCGATTTGAACGGAATCTTTGGAAATATCAAAGGCATAGAAGGTTTTATCAGAGTGTTTTTCTTGGAGCTTGCGAGAGTAGAATCCTTCGCCACAGCCGATATCCAAAACTGTTTGGCTAGTTTTAGAAGTTGCAAGCAGGTCTGAGATGGTTTCTAAGATAGCCTGATAAAAGCCAGCTTCAAGGATTTGTTGTCGGTTTTGAAAGTTTTCTTTGTCGTAGTTGGCAGATTGCTTGATCTGAGGAGCCAAGTTGACATAGCCGAATTTTGCCAGATCAAAAGAATGGCGATTGCTACACTTGAGACTGGTTTCTACCAAGGTCAGATTTTCTTGACAGATGGGGCAGGCAAAGGCACTAGCAGCAGCAAAGCGCTGGAGTTTAGGTTTGAGGTTTGTATTCATAGTTTAAGTGTATCAAAAGAGACAAGTGAAAGCAACTTCAGGAGTAAGTAGATGGGAGATTCAGTAGAAATAAAACTAATTCTTCAATTTATAAAATGAAATTGCTTTTATATCTAAATTGCTATATAATAATGATAAGGAGGAAATAAGTATGTTAAAAGAAGTACTAACCGTTGCAAAAGTTGCGAAAAAATCTTCATTATTTTTGGGTGGTGTCGCATTTGGTACCCTTGGTTTGAAAATCTTAGCAAGTAAGGAAGCTAAAAAAGGTTATTCTAAAGCTTTGGCTAAGGCTTACAAGTTTAAAGATGAGCTAGATGCATCTGTTTCTGTTGTGAAGCAACATGGAGACGATGTTTTGCAAGATGCTAAATATTTGTATGAGCAAGAGAAAAAAGAAGAGCAATTAGATAGCCTTATAGGAGAATAATATGTCTTTTAAAGTGCTATATAGAGGATATCAACATATCCGACTATCATCTTCTTTTTCACTCACCTTAGATATTCAAGACTATCTTCGTTCCTTGGCGAGAGATGAGAAGGGAATTGAGTCTATCCAGTTTTACATGGATCAACAGCACTTTACCCTACGTATAAAAGAAGGCTTCTCTGTATTAGACAATGCAGAAGCCTTTTTAAAAAGGATTGATAAAGGGAAAGTTTCTGAGTTGATGACTCTTCCTGTTCGTAGAGAAGATAGTGCCTATTCTATCGTTTCAGGTGCAGCGATTAAGCGTGTGCTTTTTCGTAGTCTTGTACCGTCTCCTATTCGCTATATATGGACTTGTTATCAGGCTCTGGGGTATGTCAAAGAAGCTTATCAGACCCTAGCGCGTAAGGAACTAACGATGGAGGTTTTGGACTGTTCGGCGATTTTATTGTCTTTGTTTATGAACCAATCTAAGACTGCCAGCAACATCATGTTTATGCTTGATTTGGGGAATCATTTAGATCAGTGGTCCTTGAAAAAAACTGCAACAGATTTAGAACAAAGCCTTCTTGCAAAAGAAAGCGATGTGTTCTTGGTACAGGGCGATACGGTCGTTAGTATCAAGAGTTCCGATGTTCAAATAGGAGATGTCTTGGTCCTATCTCAAGGAAATGAAATTCTGTTTGATGGACAAGTAGTTTCAGGTTTAGGTATGGTCAACGAAAGTTCCTTGACGGGAGAGAGTTTTCCAGTTGAAAAAAGAGAGTCTGATTTGGTTTGTGCAAACACAGTCTTGGAGACTGGGGAGCTACGCATTCGTGTAACCGATAATCAGATGAACAGCCGTATTTTACAACTGATTGAGTTGATGAAGAAATCTGAAGAAAACAAGAAAACTAAACAACGCTATTTCATCAAGATGGCGGATAAGGTCGTCAAATATAATTTCTTGGGTGCTGGTCTGACTTACCTATTAACAGGTTCTTTTTCTAAGGCTATTTCTTTTCTATTGGTCGATTTCTCCTGCGCTTTGAAAATCTCTACTCCTGTAGCTTATTTGACAGCTATCAAAGAGGGGTTGAACCGTGAAATGGTGATTAAGGATGGAGATGTTCTAGAGAAATATCTGGAAGTTGATACTTTCTTGTTTGATAAGACAGGAACAATCACAACTAGCTATCCTATAGTTGAAAAGGTGTTACCTTTTGGGGACTATAGCGAGGAAGATATTCTCAGAATCAGTGCCTGTCTTGAGGAACACATTTATCATCCTATTGCTAATGCCATTGTCAAGCAAGCTGAGATAGAGGGGATTGAACATGAGGAAATGCATGGGAAACTCCAATATATTGCAAGCAAGGGAATTAAGTCCCATATTGATGGGCAACCAGTTCTTATTGGAAATTATGTCTTGATGCAGGATGAGCAGATTCATATCAGTTCGGTGCAAAATGCTTTAATTGAAGAGTACAAGAGTCACTACAATCTCTTATTCTTAGCTTATCAGAATGAATTGATTGGAATGTTCTGCATTCATACTCCTTTGAGAAAAGAAGCAAAAGTAGCCTTGGAGAAACTTAAGGCACAAGGGAAAAAATTGATTCTGGCCACAGGGGACACCCTGGTTAGGACAGAGGAATTAGTAGAAGATTTGCCGTTTGATCAGGTCTATACAGACTTGAAACCTGATGGGAAATTTGAGTTAGTAGAGGAACTGCAGAAAGCAGGTCATACTATTTTGATGGTTGGAGATGGGTTGAATGACTCAGCGGCTCTAACCCTATCAGATATCGGTGTGGTGATGAATGAGAGCGCAGATATTTCTAAGCAGATGAGTGATATCTTATTGTTAGATAATCGCTTGGATTTCTTCCAAGAGTTGGATTCGCTATCATCATCTTTGCAAATACTCATCAAGAAGAATATTCAAGATACCATTGTCGTAAATAGTAGTTTGATTGGCTTTGGCTTATTTAATTGGCTCAGTCCTTCAAATCTCTCTATCTTACATAATCTAACAACCTTGCGCATTGTCTTGCGTAGTCTGTCTATTAAAAATAGATAGATGAGAGTTATTAACAGAAAAAAGGAGTTACCTTTCTTGAGGTTAACTCCTTTGTTTATAGGTAAATGTTGAAGAGTTTAGTAAGTCAATACAAAGTATTTCTTCTTTCCGCGGCGGATAACAGTTAGTTCGTTTTCTAACTTATCTGCATCACTCAAGACATAGTCAAGGTCTTGAATGCGGTCGCCGTTGACGTAAATAGCTCCGTTTTGGACGTCTTCACGGGCTTGGCGTTTGGAATTAACCACACCAGAAGATACGAGCAATTCCACGATATTGTGGTTTTCGTCTGCTTGTACTTGGTAGTTTGGCACTCCACGAAGTCCTTGTTTGAGTTCTTTGACAGAAAGGTTTTTGATGTTTCCTGCAAAGAGTTGCTCAGTGATGTTAAGGGCTTCTTTGTAAGCTTCTTCTCCGTGAACAAGAGTCACGACTTCACGAGCGAGGACTTTTTGTGCCAAGCGTTCGTGTGGAGCCGCTTCAAACTCTTTGCGGATGTCTTCAATCTCATCGAGTGACAAGAAGGTAAAAATCTTCAAGAAGCGAACAGCGTCAGCATCCATCACGTTCATCCAGAATTGGTACATTTCGTATGGAGAAGTCTTTTCAGGGTTGAGCCAAACAGCGTTTCCTTCTGATTTACCAAATTTCTTACCAGTTGCATCTGTAATGAGTGGCACTGTGATAACGTGACCAGTCTTGTCAGCCTTGCGACGAAGCAATTCGGTACCAGCAGTCATATTTCCCCACTGGTCAGAACCACCGATTTGTAGGGTTACGTTGTGCTCTTGGTTAAGGACGTAGAAGTCATATCCTTGCATGATTTGGTAAGCAAACTCAGTGTAAGAAATCCCTGTTTCAATCCGTTTCTTCACAGACTCCTTGCTCATCATGTAGTTGACAGTGAAGTATTTTCCGACATCACGGAGGAAGTCAATGAAGCTGATGCTGCCAAACCAGTCGTAGTTGTTGACCATGACAGCTTTATTTTCACCATTTTCAAAGTCAAGAAAACGAGAAAGTTGCCCTTGGATAGACTTGACCCAGCCCTCTACTGTGTCTTTTGTTTGGAGACTACGCTCAGCATCTTTGAAGGACGGATCTCCGATGAGACCTGTAGCACCGCCAACGAGCGCATAAGGTTTGTGACCTGCTAGTTGCAGACGACGACTTGTCAAGATTGCGACAAGGTGGCCTAGGTGAAGGCTGTCAGCAGTTGGATCGTAGCCAGTATAATAAGAAACTTGACCTTCTTCTAGGGCTTTGCGCAAAGCTTCTTCATCAGTCGTTTGAAAGATCAAACCACGCTCTTTTAGCTCATCAAAAATGTGCATGTGTCTTTTCTCCTTTTTAAAATATTGTTTCTACCTATTGTATCACAAACTTGGGCAATAGCCTAGTAGAATAGGGAAGAAAGTGGCTATTTTATTGAAAGTTTCCCTTTTATGGTATAATAAAGAAAGTGAGGACATTCATGAAAAAAAGAAACAATGAATTAAAAACAAAGTTGCTGCAATTTTTCCAGCAACTATCTGTCAAATGGAAGAAAAAACAAGCAAGTAAAAAGATTAATAAGAAAGTGGCTTCTTCCGACAAAGTCAGAAGGGTTGGGTCTATTTTGGCTAAGATTTTGAGTGCTTTTAAAGTGACCTTCAACACTCTCTTTATCCTAGGCCTTATCGGTGGCATGTTTGGCGCTGGAGTAGCGATGGGCTATGGCGTTGCTCTATTTGACAAGGCCAAGGTACCTCAAGCAGAAGAGTTGGTCAAGCAAGTGAAGGATATTGCCTCTATCTCAGAAATCACTTATTCTGACGGGACTACCATCGCTTCGATTGAGGGCGATTTGTTGCGCACTTCAGTCGCTTCAGGTGCTATTTCGGATAATCTTAAAAAGGCTATCATTGCGACAGAGGACGAGCATTTCAATGAGCACAAGGGAGTTGTGCCTAAGGCCGTTATTCGTGCGACTTTGGGAACCTTTGTCGGTCTAGGGTCGTCCAGTGGTGGTTCGACCTTGACCCAGCAGGTTATCAAGCAGCAAGTGGTAGGGGATGCTCCCACTCTAGATCGTAAGGCCAAAGAGATTATTGATGCTCTAGCTTTAGAACGAGCCATGGGTAAGGATGAGATTTTGACAACCTACCTTAACATTGCTCCTTTTGGACGCAATCATAAAGGTCAAAATATTGCAGGTGCCCAGCAGGCTGCAGAAGGAATCTTTGGAGTCAAAGCTTCGGACTTAACGGTCCCTCAAGCGGCTTTTATCGCAGGCTTGCCACAGAGTCCGATCAGTTATTCTCCTTATGAATCTGACGGAAGTATGAAGAGTGATGAGGATATGGCTTTGGGAATCAAGCGTGCCAAGGATGTCCTCTACAATATGTACCGGACAGGTGCTCTGAGCCAGGAAGATTACGACAAGTACAAGGATTATGACTTCAAGCAAGACTTTCTACCATCAGGTAGTGTCAACGGAAGCTCACGCGACTATCTTTACTTTGCAACCTTGGCAGAAGCTACCGATCGGATGTATGATTATCTAGTTGAGAGAGATCATGTCTCTGCTCAAGAGTTAAAGAATGAGTCTATCCAGAAAGCTTATCATGACCTAGCAACCAAGGAAATTGAAAACGGTGGTTATAAAATTACCACTACCATTAATAAAAACGTTCATACCGCAATGCAAAATGCGGTTGCGACCTACGGATATCTGCTAGATGATTCGACAGGCCAGCCTGAAGTAGGGAATGTCCTCATGGACAACCAAACGGGAGCCATCCTTGGATTTGTTGGTGGTCGTAATTATCAAGAGAATCAGAACAATCACGCTATTGACACCAAGCGTTCTCCAGCTTCAACCACTAAGCCTATACTGGCCTATGGTATCGCGATTGACCAAGGTTTGATGGGAAGTGCAAGTATCTTGTCTAACTATCCGACAAACTTTTCAAACGGCAATCCTATCATGTATGTCAATAGTCCTGGTACAGGGATGATGACCTTGGGAGAAGCCCTTAACTACTCATGGAATATCCCGGCCTACTGGACTTATCGTACGCTTCGAGAGAAGGGTGTCGATGTCAAAGGCTATATGGAAAAAATGGGTTATGAAATCCCAGAATATGGTATTGAAAGTCTGCCGATGGGTGGGGGGATTGATGTTACAGTCGCCCAGCATACCAATGGTTATCAGACCTTGGCTAATAATGGAGTCTACCATAAGAAACATATGATTGCCAAGATCGAATCGACGACGGGACAAGTGATTTATGAGCATAAAAGTCAACCTGTCCAAGTTTATTCAAAAGCGACAGCGACCATCATGCAAAGTCTACTTCGTGATGTCATTTCATCTCGAGTTACGTCAAGCTTTCAGACTGATTTGGCTTCTATCAATCCAAGCCTAGCTCGCGCCGACTGGATTGGAAAGACTGGTACGACCAATGAAGATGAAAATATGTGGCTTATGATTTCTACGCCACGCTTGACTTTGGGTGGCTGGTTAGGTCACGACGACAACCGACCACTAGCCAAAGGAGCAGGTCACTACCGCAACGCCAATTATATGGCTCACTTGGTCAATGCTATCCAGCAAGCCGAACCTGGCATATGGGGAAATGAGCGCTTTAGTCTAGATCCAAGCGTGACCAAGTCTCAAGTCCTCAAATCGACAGGAGAGAAACCTGGCAAGGTCACAATCAATGGCAAAGAAGTCACCGTTTCAGGTTCTACAGTAACGAGCTATTGGGCTACTAAAGAAGGGGCGCCAGTAACCACTTACCGCTTTGCCATCGGAGGGAGCGATGCCGATTATCAAAATGCTTGGAAGAGCATTTTAGGAAGTTTACCCACTCTTCCTACCCCAACTCTCCCAAGCTCAAGTAGCAGTTCGGGAACAAGCTCATCAACTCGCTCAAATCAATCAAATCGATAGAATAAAAAAGTAGCATGATTCGTTCAATAATATTTTTTCATGCTACTTTTTTCTTTTTTCATTTCGTGTTACAATAGGAGAATGAATAAGTATCAAAAGAAGATTTTTAAGGGAACTCTATATTCACTGTTGTCAGGTCTGATTTGGGGAATTTGTGGTATTTTAGGAGAATATTTTTTCGCCCATTATCAGGTGTCGTCTGGCTGGATCACTTCCATGCGCTTGCTAGTGGCAGGGAGTTTGGTTTTAGTTTTATCAGCCTTTCAGTTACGCACCCAGTTATTGGATATCTGGCGGGACAAGAAAAATTATCTGCCTTTTTTAGCCTATGCTATTCTAGGTATTTTTTCTGTGCAGTTTTTCTTTTACCTCTGTGTTGAATATTCGAATGCGACGACAGCAACGATTTTGCAATTTATCAGTCCAGTTTTTATCTTGTTTTATAATCGTATCGTCTATCAAAAGAAGGCTTCTATCACAGCCATTCTCTATGTTTTGATTGCCATGTTAGGTGTTTTTTTGATGGCCACAAAAGGAGATTTGTCCCAGTTGTCCATGACTCCCTTAGCTTTGGTCACTGGACTCCTCAGTGCTGTAGGGGTTATGTTCAACGTTATCCTGCCTCAGCGTTTTGCACGTGACTATGGTTTTGTGCCGACTGTTGGTTGGGGGATGTTGCTAGCAGGTATTTTTAGCAATTTTCTTTATCCTATTCATCAGATTACCTTCCAACTTGATGTGACGAGCCTTTTGATTTGTTTTACTATTGCTGTGTTTGGAACGGCTTTTGCTTTTTTCCTTTCGATGAAGGCTGTGCTACTCGTCTCACCTTTAGTTGTATCAGTTGTGAGTGCCAGCGAACCTTTATCTTCCGCATTGTTAAGTGTGCTATTTCTAGGTATGGTTTTGGATGGTTTTCTAGCTTTGGCTATGATTTTGATTATCGTTCCGATGGTTTTCTTATCAATTGAGGAAACGAAGGAAAGGTAAAATGTTCTGTTCGAGTGCTTAAGGCTTCAAATTTGAAGCCTTTTTTGGTAGAATAGGTATCATTATAACGAACCAGGAGGCGCCTATGACTGCCACAAAAATGAATGCTCAAGAAATTATCCAATTTATCGCCAATGCTGAAAAGAAAACCAGTGTCAAAGTAACCTTTGAAGGGGAACTCGCAACTGCTGTACCTAGCTCTGTTGTCAAATTAGGAAATGTCTTATTTGGAGACTGGAAGGACGTGGCTCCTCTTCTTGATGGTTTGGTAGAAAATCAAGACTATGTTGTCGAGCAAGATGCTCGTAATTCTGCAGTTCCCTTGCTAGACAAGCGTAATATCAACGCTCGTATCGAGCCAGGTGCTATTATCCGCGATCAAGTGGAAATTGGCGACAATGCTGTCATTATGATGGGAGCTGTGATCAATATCGGAGCAGAAATCGGTGCAGGAACCATGATTGATATGGGTGCTATCCTTGGTGGTCGTGCCATCGTTGGGAAGAACAGCCACGTTGGTGCAGGTGCAGTTTTGGCGGGTGTGATTGAGCCAGCTAGTGCTGAACCAGTCCGTGTCGGAGACAATGTTCTTATCGGTGCCAATGCAGTGGTTATCGAAGGAGTTCAAATCGGCAGTGGTTCAGTCGTTGCGGCAGGAGCTATCGTTACCCAAGATGTTCCAGAAAATGTTGTGGTAGCAGGTGTTCCAGCTCGTATCATCAAAGAAATTGATGCCCAAACTCAACAAAAAACAGCGCTAGAAGATGCGCTTCGTACCTTGTAAAAATAAAAAGAGGCGGAACCCTTTTTCCAGCCTCTTTCTGCTATATCGGAGGATAGCTAGATGTTAGATTTGATTCAGACTCGACGAGATTTGCACCAGATTCCAGAGATTGGCTTAGAGGAATTCAAGACCCAGGCTTATTTGCTGGATGTGATTGAAAAATTGACTACGGGCAAGGATTTTGTTCAAATTCGTACTTGGCGAACAGGGATTTTGGTCTACCTGCAGGGAAGCCAGCCTGAGCGCACCATTGGTTGGCGCACAGATATTGATGGCCTGCCTATCCTTGAACAAACAGGCCTTCCTTTTTCTTCCCAACATCAAGGTCGTATGCATGCTTGCGGACATGATTTCCACATGACCATTGCCTTGGGCTGTCTCGAGCGTGCTCTTGAGGAGCAACCAAAGAATAATCTGCTCTTTCTTTTTCAACCTGCTGAAGAAAATGAAGCTGGTGGCATGCTCATGTATGAGGACGGCGCTTTTGGGGACTGGCTACCAGACCAGTTTTATGGACTCCATGTTCGTCCGGATTTGAAAGTCGGCCAGATTGCGACCAATACCCATACTCTCTTTGCAGGGACTTGCGAAGTTAAGATTCGTTTCAAAGGAAAAGGAGGACATGCAGCTTTTCCGCATGAAGCCAATGACGCCTTGGTGGCTGCTAGTTACTTTGTAACCCAAGTACAGTCAGTTGTCAGCCGCAATGTCAATCCAATTGAGGGAGCGGTGGTGACCTTTGGCCTTTTCCAAGCTGGAACAACTAACAACGTCATTACAGATACAGCCTTTTTACATGGAACTATTCGGGCCTTGACTCAGGACATGAGTCTCTTGGTACAAAAAAGAGTCAAGACAGTTGCAGAAGGGGTTGCAGCAGCCTTTGATATGGAAGTCGAAGTGGAACTCAAGCAAGGAGGCTACCTACCTGTTGAGAACAATCCAGCCTTGGCGCGTGAACTGATGGATTTTTTTGAAGAGAAAGACGGAATCGAGTTGATTGATATCGAGCCTGCTATGACTGGTGAGGACTTTGGTTATCTCCTTTCGAAGGTAGACGGCGTTATGTTTTGGCTAGGTATCGATAGTCCCTACGCCCTTCACCACCCTCAGATGAGCCCCAAGGAAGAAGCCTTAGCCATTGGGGTGGATGCGGTCTCTAGCTTTCTTCAAAAGAAAGCAGCAGAGTAGAGGGCTTGTCTATGAAATCGGAATTGCGCAAGCAAGTCTTGCAAGAAATGAAGGCTATCCCTCAGAAGCAAAAAATTGCTATGGATCAAGCTTTAACAGAACGATTTTTGAATCATCCTTTTTACCAAGAAGCCAAGGTCATCGCAACCTACCTCTCTTTCCCGCATGAGTTTCAAACGCAGGGACTGATCGACCAGGCGCTGAAAGACGGCAAGAAGGTTTTGATACCTAAAACCTATCCCAAGGGTCGCATGGAGTTTGTGGTCTACAATCCGCAGCAGTTGAAAAAAACTTCCTTTGGTTTACTGGAGCCCCAAGGGGACTTGGAAGTGGTGGATACCTCTCGGATTGATTTGATTCATGTTCCGGGCTTGGCCTTTACGATAGAGGGCTATCGGATTGGATACGGCGGAGGCTATTACGACCGCTATCTGGAGAATTTTGCTGGTCAGACCATGAGTACAATCTATCCTTGTCAAATCCAGAATTTCAACTCGGAAGACCATGATATTCCCGTTCAGGAGGTGCTAATCTATGAAGGAAATCTTTGATAAACGTTACCCTGTTACTAGTTTTTTCCTCCTAGTAACAGCTTTGGTATTTCTCTTGATGTTGATTACTACAGGCATCAACTTTGATCGGGTAAAAACTCTTTTTCAGTTTGGAGCTATGTATGGACCGATCATTCGCCTGTTCCCAGAGCAGATGTGGCGCCTTTTTTCGGCTATATTTGTGCACATAGGTTGGGAGCATTTCATTGTCAATATGCTTTCTCTCTACTTTCTTGGACGACAGGTGGAGGAGATTTTCGGCTCTAAGCAGTTCTTCTTTCTCTATCTCTTATCAGGAATGATGGGCAATCTATTTGTGTTTGCTTTTACACCGAAAGTCCTAGCAGCAGGAGCATCCACTTCTCTTTACGGACTATTTGCTGCGATTATCGTCTTGCGTTACGCAACTCGCAACCCCTATATTCAGCAGTTGGGGCAATCCTATCTGACACTTTTCGTGATAAATATCATTGGAAGTGTTCTGATCCCAGGAATCAGCCTAGCAGGGCATATTGGTGGCGCAGTAGGCGGTGCCTTTCTAGCAGTCATTTTTCCAGTCAAATGGGAGAGAAGGATGTATAGTACCAGCCAGCGAATCGGAGCAGCCGTACTTTTTATCGCACTAGCCGTTTTCCTTTTCTACAAAGGAATGAGTTATGTGTAGGGATGGAATAGTTAAAAAGAGCCTGGGACAAAAAGATTTTGATTTTAGGAATTCTTTATTATAAATTTTAAAAATCGATAGATTAGACAAAAAAGCGAACAAGATGGAATTCTGAGTGTCAGAAAACTCGTTTTGTTCGCTTTTTATATTTAAGGTTAGACTTTTGTCCCAGCCTCTTTATTGTATATAAGGTGTTTTTTATTCCCCCCCAGCTAACTCTTTTCCGAGTTGGATGAGGTAGTCTTTCAAGTCGTCTTTGACTTGAGGGTGTCTTAGTGCGTAATCAATAGATGTTTTCATAAAGCCAAACTTGTCTCCAACATCATAACGAGCGCCCTTGAATTCACGAGCGAAAACACGCTGTGTTTTGTTAAGGGTATCGATTGCATCGGTAAGTTGAATTTCATTTCCTGCACCTGGAGTTTGGTTTTCGAGGATTTGGAAAATTTCAGGTGTGAGAAGGTAACGTCCGATGATAGCAAGGTCGCTAGGAGCATCCTCTGGCGCAGGTTTTTCAACAAAGGTTTCAACGCTGTAAAGACCGTCTTTTCCTTCTCCTTGCGGAGCAATGACCCCGTAGGCAGATACTTCATCGTGAGGGACAGGCATGACCGCGATAGTGGAAGCGTGGGTGCGCTCATAGTCATCTATGAGTTGTTTGGTAAGTGGAACAGCCTTGTCGTTAGTGATATCCATCAAGTCATCACCAAGCATAACGACAAAAGGTTCATTTCCAACGAAAGCCTTGGCTTGCAAAACAGCATCTCCGAGCCCGCGTGGATGAGTTTGGCGGATAAAATGCAGACGCATACCAGTTGTTTCATCAACCAGCTTCAAAAGATCTGTTTTCCCTTTTTCTTTGAGGTTGTATTCCAGTTCGAAGTTTGAATCAAAGTGGTCCTCGATGGAACGTTTTGACTTACCAGTAACAACCAAGATGTCTTCGATTCCAGATTTGAGGGCTTCTTCAACGATAAACTGGATAGTTGGCTTGTCTACGATTGGCAACATTTCCTTGGCCAAGGCTTTGGTTGCAGGGAGGAAACGAGTTCCCAATCCAGCGGCAGGGATGACTGCTTTTCTGACTTTTTGTTTCATAATGTTCCTTTCTATAAGGGTCTAAGACCATTCGTTTTCTGCTTTAAATTCGTTGTTCATGATGTCATTGATTGCTTCTTTGATGTTGACACCTTCATAGATAACTCGGTAGATGGCCTGTGTGATTGGCATGTAGACACCCAATTCCTGAGCAAGCTCGTATGCTGCTCGAGTTGTTGAAATTCCTTCAATGACCATGCCCATGTTGGCTTCGATGTCTGCTAGGGATTCTCCACGACCTAGAGCATCACCGGCTCTCCAGTTACGAGAGTGGACAGATGTACTAGTTACAATCAAATCACCGACTCCAGAAAGACCGCTATAAGTTAGAGGATTGGCTCCAAGAGCGACCCCTAGTCGGGTGATTTCTGCTAATCCTCGAGCGATGATGGCTGCCTTGGCATTGTCGCCAAATCCTAGGCCATGTAATGCACCTGCACCAACTGCAATGATGTTTTTAAGAGCACCAGCGGTTTCAACTCCGATAACATCCGTATTGGTATAGAGGCGGAAGTAGTGATTGCTAAAGAGATTTTGGACGTACTGGGCAGTTTCAAGATCTTTGGACGCTGCGGTGATCAAGGTAATATCACGAACAATGGTTTCCTCAGCGTGACTAGGCCCTGAAACAACGACGACTTCACTACGGAGATCGGCTGGAATTTCCTCTTCAAGAATAGTTGATAGACGTTTGTGGCTATCTGGCTCCAAGCCTTTGGAGGCATGCATGATGACAACCTTGTGATCGAGTACCTTTGCTACTTGTTGGGCAACCAGTCTCGTTACTTTTGTTGGAACAACAAATAAAACAGCATCCACATTCTTTAATGTTTCTCCCAAGTCATGGTAGGCCTTGATGTTTTCGTCAAGTAGGATATCTTTGAAATAGCGTTTGTTTGTATGTTGGCTATTGATTTCATCGATTTGGTCAGGAATATTTCCCCAAATCCGAACCTCGTGTCCATTGTCGTTTAGGACCTGCGAAAGGGCAGTTCCCCAAGAACCAGGACCCAAGACAGCGATGGTTTGTTTCTTCATCTTCTCCTCCTTTTAAGAGTTCTTCTTTTCATTTTACCATAAAAAGCCTTTTCATGCATTACTTGCGAGTGAAAGCGCACTATTTTATAATAAGAAAACGCCTTTGACAAGATTCCTCTTTTTTGCTAGAATAGCATCAACATGAAAGAATGAGAGGAGCTGGCGAATTTCGTCACTCCCTTTTGTCTATCTGATTAGGAGGAAGTATGCTAATTGAAAAAATTAAAGCCTATAAATGGCAAGCCTTGGCATCCTTTGTGATGACAGGCTTGATGGTTGCAAGCTCGCTCTTGCAACCTCGCTATTTGCAGGAGGTTTTAGATGCTCTACTGGCTGGCCGACATGAGGCTATTTATAGTATTGGGGCATGGTTGATAGGAGTAGCCCTCGTGGGTCTGGTTGCAGGTGGTGTCAATGTTATTCTTGCAGCCTATATCGCTCAGGGAGTATCTTCGGATCTTCGGGAAGATGCTTTTCGTAAGATCCAAACCTTTTCTTATGCCAACATTGAGCGGTTTAATGCTGGGAATCTGGTTGTCCGCATGACCAATGATATCAACCAAATTCAGAACATGGTGATGATGGTTTTCCAAATCCTTTTCCGTCTTCCTTTGCTTTTTATTGGTTCCTTTATCTTAGCGGTTCACACCCTGCCTTCACTTTGGTGGGTAATTGTCCTTATGGTAGTGCTGATTTTTGCGCTTACAGGTATCATGATGGGGATGATGGGGCCGCGCTTCGCCAAGTTTCAAACTCTTCTTGAACGAATTAATGCCATCGCCAAGGAAAATCTACGTGGTGTGCGTGTGGTCAAATCCTTTGTGCAGGAAAAAGAGCAATTTGACAAGTTTACTGAGGTCTCAGATGAGCTTCTGGGACAAAATATTTATATTGGCTATGCCTTTTCAGTAGTGGAACCTTTTATGATGCTCATTGGGTACGGAGCGGTTTTCCTCTCCATCTGGTTGGTTGCGGGAATGGCTCAGTCGGATCCGTCAGTCGTTGGTTCTATTGCTTCCTTTGTTAACTATCTCAGTCAGATTATCTTTACAATCGTCATGGTTGGATTTTTAGGGAATTCTGTCAGTCGGGCTATGATTTCGATGATGCGTATCCGTGAGGTTCTAGATACCGAACCAGCGATGACTTTTAAGGATCTTCCAGATGAGGATCTAGAAGGAAGTCTCTCTTTTGAAAATGTGACCTTCACTTATCCTACTGATGAAGAGCCCATGCTTAAGAGTGTAAGTTTTGAAGTTGCACCAGGTCAGATGGTCGGTGTGGTGGGGGCGACTGGGGCAGGTAAGTCCACCCTTGCCCAGCTAATTCCACGACTTTTTGATCCACAGGAGGGATCTATCAAGATTGGTGGCAAGGACATTCGAGATGTCAGCGAGGGAACCTTGCGTAAAACAGTTTCCATCGTCTTGCAAAGAGCTATTCTCTTTAGTGGGACCATTGCAGATAATCTCCGTCAAGGAAAAGGCAATGCCAGCGTGTCCGAGCTTGAACGTGCGGCGCGGATTGCCCAAGCCAATGAATTTATCGGACGCATGGAAAACAAATTTGAGAGTCAGGTCGAAGAACGTGGCACCAACTTTTCTGGTGGACAAAAACAACGGATGTCGATTGCCCGAGGGATTGTCAGCAATCCCCGTATCCTAATTTTTGACGATTCGACTTCAGCCCTAGATGCCAAGTCAGAAAGACTCGTACAGGAGGCTTTGAACAAAGACCTGAAAGGGACAACAACGATTATCATCGCTCAAAAGATCAGTTCAGTCGTCCATGCAGACAAGATTTTGGTCTTGGATCAAGGGCGCTTGATTGGAGAAGGAAGGCATGCAGACTTGGTAGCTAACAATGCCGTCTACCGTGAAATCTACGAAACACAGAAGGGAAGGGAGGAATAAAATGAAAACCGTTCGATTTTTCTGGAATTATTTTAAAGTTTACAAGCTCTCCTTTGCCATTGTGATTCTGATGGTTGCAGTTGCGACGATTGCCCAAGCCCTCTTTCCTGTTTTTTCAGGTCAAGCAGTCACGGAGCTCGCTAACCTGGTTCTAGCTTATCAAAATGGGACTTCCGAACTAGCCTGGCAGAGTTTGTCAGCTCTGATGCTGAATCTAGCACTGGTTGTGCTGGTTTTGGTAGTGTCCAGTTTGATTTACATGGCCTTGATGACCCGTGTGATTGCTGAGTCAACAAATGAAATGCGTAAGGGTCTCTTTGGCAAACTTTCACGTTTGACGGTTTCTTTCTTTGACCGCCACCAGGATGGTGACATCCTCTCTCGCTTCACTAGTGACTTAGACAATATCCTTCAAGCCTTCAATGAAAGTCTAGTTCAGGTTATGAGCAATATTGCTCTTTACATCGGTTTAATTTTTGTCATGTTTTCAAGAAATGTGACACTAACCCTGATAACAGTAGCCAGCACCCCAGTGGCTTTTCTCATGTTGGTCTTCATAGTGAAAATGGCCCGCAAGTACACCAATCTCCAGCAAAAAGAGGTTGGAAAACTCAACGCCTACATGGACGAAAGCATTTCAGGGCAGAAAGCTGTTATTGTACAAGGAATTCAAAACGACATCGTAGCAGGCTTTGTGGAGCGAAATGAGCGCGTGCGCAAGGCAACCTTTAAAGGGAGAATGTTCTCAGGAATCCTCTTTCCTGTTATGAATGGGATGAGCCTGGTCAATACGGCCATCGTCATTTTTGCAGGTTCGGCTGTCTTGCTGAACGATCCAAGTATCGAAACAACAACAGCCCTAGGTTTGATTGTCATGTTTACCCAATTTTCTCAGCAGTACTACCAGCCGATTATCCAGGTGGCTGCGAGTTGGGGGAGCCTCCAGTTGGCCTTTACTGGAGCGGATCGTATCCAAGAAATGTTCGATGCAGAAGAAGAGATTCGTCCGCAAAATGCCCCTGCCTTTACGGAATTACGAGAAGGTGTTGAAATTAGTCGCATTGATTTCTCTTATGTGCCAGACAAGCCGATTTTAAAAGATGTCAGCATTTCAGCTCCTAAGGGGCAGATGATTGCAGTTGTCGGTCCAACTGGTTCAGGGAAAACGACCATCATGAACCTCATCAATCGTTTCTACGATGTGGATGCAGGTAGCATTTCCTTTGATGGAAAAGACATTCGTGACTACGACTTGGACAGTCTGCGGAGCAAGGTCGGTATTGTCTTGCAGGATTCGGTCTTGTTTAGTGGAACGATTCGTGACAATATCCGCTTTGGTGTGCCAGATGCCAGTCAGGAAATGGTCGAAGCTGCTGCTAAGGCAACTCATATTCATGACTACATCGAAAGCTTGCCTGACAAGTATGATACCCTTATTGATGATGAGCAAAATATCTTCTCGACTGGGCAGAAACAATTGATTTCCATCGCTCGAACCTTGATGACAGATCCCCAAGTCCTAATCTTAGATGAAGCGACTTCCAATGTCGATACCGTAACAGAAAGCAAGATTCAACATGCCATGGAGGCAGTTGTAGCAGGTCGAACCAGTTTTGTCATTGCCCATCGTCTCAAGACCATCCTCAATGCTGATCAGATTATTGTCCTCAAAGATGGAGAGGTCATTGAACGTGGAAATCATCACGAGTTGCTCAAACTCGGCGGTTTCTACTCGGAACTGTATCACAATCAATTTGTCTTCGAATAAAAAAGAAGTTGTCCTCGTTGGGCAGCTTTTTCTTGTCCATAAAAAATACTTATCACGGTCTTTAAAAAAACATATTAGACAGGAAAGGGTTGGAGTGATAAGATAAGACTGTCGCAAGAAAATCGAAAGGAGACATATCATGGCTAGAACAGTTGTTGGAGTAGCGGCAAACCTATGTCCTGTAGACGCAGAAGGAAAAAACATCCACTCATCTGTATCCTGTAAATTTGCTGAAAGTATTCGTCAGGTTGGCGGACTTCCTTTGGTCATTCCGGTTGGTGATGAGACACTTGTCCATGACTATGTAGAAATGATTGACAAACTCATCTTGACAGGTGGGCAAAATGTCCATCCTCAGTTTTACGGGGAGAAAAAGACTATTGAGAGTGATGATTACAACCTTGTACGCGATGAGTTTGAACTAGCTCTCTTGAAAGAAGCGCTCCGTCAGAATAAACCAATTATGGCAATCTGTCGTGGTGTTCAGCTGGTCAATGTTGCTTTTGGTGGCACTCTCCACCAAGAAATTGAAGGTCACTGGCAAGGCTTGCCTTTTGGGACATCTCATACTATTGAGACAGTAGAAGGAAGCGTGGTGGCTAAGTTGTTTGGCAAAGAAAGTCAGGTCAACTCAGTCCATCGTCAGAGTATCAAAGATCTGGCACCTAATTTCCGTGTGACAGCGGTGGACCCTCGAGATCAGACAGTGGAAGCGATTGAGTCTGTCGACGAGCATCGTATTATCGGTTTACAGTGGCACCCAGAGTTCCTGGTCAATGAAGAAGATGGCAATTTAGAATTATTTGAGTATTTATTAAATGAATTGTAACGGTTAGAATCTCTAGCCGTTTTTTTGTCTTATTTCGTTCAAATTTTAATATTGTAACATTTTTTACGCAAATGTTTAAATTATGATAAAATTTGGAAAAATTCAGTATAAAAACTTGAAAAAATCTAAGGTAAGGGTTATGATAGAAGAGAAGAAATTTTGGAGGAATATTATGTCACATATTAAATTTGATTATTCAAAAGTATTAGATAAATTTGTTGCACCACATGAACTAGATTATATGCAGCCTCAAGTGACTGCAGCAGATTCTGCTCTGAGAAATGGTACAGGTCCTGGGGCAGAAATGACTGGCTGGTTGAACTTACCTGAAGAATATGACAAAGATGAATTTGCTCGTATTCAAAAGGCTGCTGCTAAAATCCAATCTGATAGTGAGGTATTGATCGTAATCGGTATTGGTGGTTCCTATTTAGGAGCTCGTGCAGCTATTGATTTCTTGAATAATTCATTTGTAAACTTGCAAAGAAAGGAAGAACGCAAGGCACCTCAGATCCTCTATGCTGGAAACTCTATCTCTTCAAGCTATTTGGCTGATTTGGTAGACTATGTATCAGACAAAGATTTCTCAGTAAACGTGATTTCTAAATCAGGTACAACAACTGAACCGGCTATTGCTTTCCGTGTCTTCAAAGAACTCTTGGTTAAGAAGTACGGTCAAGAAGAAGCTAACCAACGTATCTACGCAACTACAGACCGCGCTAAAGGTGCAGTTAAAGTTGAAGCAGATGCTAATGGCTGGGATACTTTTGTAGTGCCTGATAGTGTAGGTGGTCGTTTTACAGTATTGACAGCAGTGGGGCTCTTGCCAATCGCAGCTGCAGGAGCTGATATCAGCAAGTTAATGGAAGGAGCAAATGCTGCTCGCAAGGCTTATGCTTCTGATAAGTTGGCTGAAAATGAAGCATATCAATATGCAGTTGTACGCAATATCTTGTACCGTAAAGGTTATCTGACAGAAGTTCTAGCTAACTATGAACCATCTCTGCAATACTTCTCTGAGTGGTGGAAGCAACTGGCTGGTGAGTCAGAAGGGAAAGACCAAAAAGGGATTTATCCAACTTCAGCTAACTTCTCAACAGACTTGCACTCTCTGGGACAATTTATCCAGGAAGGTACCCGTATCCTCTTTGAAACAGTTATCCGTGTAGATAAACCTCGCAAAAATGTGCTGATTCCTGAATTGGCAGAAGACTTGGACGGTCTTGGCTACTTGCAAGGAAAAGATGTTGACTTTGTCAATAAAAAAGCTACAGATGGAGTGCTGTTAGCACACACTGATGGTGGAGTTCCAAATATGTTTGTGACACTGCCTGAGCAAGATGAGTTCACTTTGGGCTACACTATTTACTTCTTTGAGTTGGCTATTGCTCTTTCTGGCTACCTGAATGGTATCAATCCATTTGACCAGCCTGGAGTTGAAGCTTATAAGAAAAACATGTTTGCTCTTCTTGGGAAACCAGGCTTTGAAGAGCTGGGTGCTGAGTTGAATGCACGCCTTTGATTCTCATATGCTTTGAGTTCATTTAGAATATAAAAAGATCCACAAGTTCATTTCTTGTGGATTTTTAGTACAAGCCTCTTAATTAGTTTATTATTTTTTTTAAAAGTGTAAAAAAGAGTGTCTTAATTCTTTTATGAAAGCGCTGTATAATTGCCTTGTAAATAAAATTTGAGAGGTATCAAAATGAATGATTGGTTAAACATAAAAGGCAAAACAGTTCTTGTGACTGGCGCGTCATCTGGGATCGGTAAGGCAATCGTTGAAGAATTGCTGGAATTAGGAGTCAATGTAGCGAATTTTGATCTTAGCGACAACGATTTGCGTCACCCGAATCTATTATTTGTAAAAGTTGATGTAACTTCTCGCTCTGAAGTAGAAGAGGGTGTTGCCAAAATAGTTGAAAGATTTGGCAATATTGATGCGGTAGTCAATAATGCAGGGATTAATGTTCCCAGATTATTAATTGATGCAGAAAATCCTAAAGGTCCTTACGAGTTAGACGATGAAACGTTTGAAAAAGTAACAATGATTAATCAAAAAGGTTTGTATTTGGTTAGTCAGGCAGTAGGACGTATTTTAGTGAAAAATGGAAAAGGTGTAATTGTGAACATGGCTTCAGAAGCAGGCTTGGAAGGTTCTGAAGGACAAAGTGCCTATGCTGCCACAAAAGCAGCAGTCTATAGTTACACTCGTTCATGGGCAAAAGAGCTGGGTAAGCATGGTGTACGTGTGGTTGGAATTGCTCCAGGAATTATGGAAGCTACGGGACTTCGAACTCTTTCTTATGAGGAAGCTCTTGCTTATACCCGTGGAAAGACGGTAGAAGATATTCGAGCTGGTTATGCTTCAACTTCAACAACTCCTTTGGGACGAAGTGGTAAACTACGGGAAGTAGCTGACCTTGTAGCATTCTATATTTCAGACCGTTCTAGCTATATAACTGGAGTCACTACAAATATTGCCGGAGGGAAAACTCGCGGTTAAAAAAATGAAGGTGAGGAAGAGAGTTGACCATAGTAAATCGATGGTATAATATTTTAGAAAAAATGGTCTCACAGCCAACTTATTCCTTGGTAGATATGCGCTCAGAGCTGGATATTAGTATGCAAACCTTGCAAAAGAGTATCCAACAATTAAATGATGTTTTGGCTCCGAGTATCCAGATTATCTCACAAGATGATCAGTTAATGTTAGAGGTGTATGACTATACTGAGTTGGAAAGGATTTTATCTGGTAGTTTAAAACGGGAGAGTGACTTCAATTCTTCCAGTAAAAGAATTGCCTATTTACTAAAACGTTTAATTGAGTCAACCTCCCCTCTTCTTATTGACGACTTGGCTGAGGAAGCAGGTGTTAGTAGAAGTACCCTTAATAAGGATTTAAAACAAGTAAAATCTTTGGCAGAGAGTTACTCTATCACTATTTCAGGAAAGCCCAACCGTGGGCTGGAGGTCTTGGGGTCCGAGCTGAATTTGCGCTTGCTCTATATTCACCAAGTGGCCCCTTACTTTGAAGGAAAGACACTCACCGAGGCAACATCTTCTTTTCTGGAGACGCTACTCCAGGAGTATAAAATCCCGAAAGAAACAAAGGAACTCCTTCGAAAGACCATTTCAATTATGGTGGAGCGTATTCATGCATCTAGGGTGTTGAGTTGCCCTATTCCTTACTATAGGAATGATTTAACAGAGACACCTTTGGTTGAAAAATTAATCTATCATATTGAGATGACTTATAAGATTTCCCTCAGTCAGTTTGAGATAGACTTTTTGTGTTTTCCGTTTAATATCCGTTTTATTGACACTTTAAGCAAGCCGTCTTATCAATCTGAACAGCTTGCAAACATTTTTCAAGGGATTGTCAAGAAAGTCAAAGAAACAATGTTGGTTAACTTTGATGATGAAGAATTATTTGAAGAAATCAAGTCTCATCTAGGCTCCTTAATCAATCGACTGATTTTCCATGTGCAAGCTAATGATATATTCCATGGCGAGGTTCAAACTCAATATCCTTTTGCTTTTGAAATGGCGAAAATTGCTGGAGAAGAACTATCTGCAATTTTTGGTTCTGAATTGGAATTATCTGAAATCGGATATCTGGCTTTGTATTTTGAAATGATTTTAAGAAAGCAAAACTCTGTTGTAAATGGTTCTCGCAAGCAGATAGCTGTAGTTTGCACAACAGGAAGAGGAACTGCTGCGATGATTATTCAGCAACTCAGACGAATTCTTGGAAATGATGTAGACATTACTCAGTATTCTGAAGAGGATTTTAATCTGGATTTGAATCAGGACTATTTCGCGATTTTTACGACAGTTCCTCTAAAATATAAAGATTCTAAATCTCCAGTCATTCAAGTTAATCATCTTTTTGATGATCAATGGCTGCAGGAAGAATGGCAGAGGGCCAATGCTTTTCATCAAAAAAATCTAGAAACAGTCAGCTTACGTTTTCTTCGTTTGACTCCCCAAAAAACCTATCAGCAATACTTGCTAAATATGGTTGCAGAGTTAGAGAAACTTCAGATGATTGATGAAGGTTTTAGAAATCGGATAATTGATAGGGATAAAAAACAATCAACCATTTTTGGTGGAGGAATTGCCTTCCCCCATACAATTAACCAGGGTTATGCAAAGACTATTTTAATGTTTGGAAAGCTAGAAGAGCCTTATCAAAAAGGAGATGATTGGATTGAATTTATCTTTCTAGTCGCCATTCCCTCAGAAATTGAAAGCAAAATGGAGAGTGAATTGCTGGAATTGTATGACGACATTTTTCGAATTGCAGGAGAGCCTTCTCTAAAAGAAGCATTGAGGGCTGTAGAAACAGAGACAGAGTTTCTATCATTTTCTAAGAGCAAAGGAGTATTTTAATGAATTCGCTAATAATTTTCGCTGTATTTGTCATGGCAGCTTATATATTTCAAATGTTCCTCGGCTGGCAGCAACTCAAAGACTTCAATAAGACCTATACGATGCTCCGAAAACTGGGGCGCGTAGCGATTGGCAGGAAGTCCGGAAGAATCAAATCCGGTACGATTGTCATGTTCGCGGTTGATGAAAACGGTCGG
Organism: Streptococcus mitis; assembly: GCF_003942695.1. GTDB lineage: Bacteria > Bacillota > Bacilli > Lactobacillales > Streptococcaceae > Streptococcus > Streptococcus mitis_BD. The sequence continues at coordinate 5,373 of NZ_RJNU01000012.1, read as the reverse complement.
GTTCTTAAAGCTAGCAAAATGCAAGGAGTCACAATCTTAGCACGTTTTCAAAATATGGACGATTATGTTGGAGAAGACATCCATTATTTTGACAAGTATAATCCTCTTGTGAGAAAAGAAAATAAGTTGATGCAATCAGCCATAGAAGATGCTAGAAAAGTCTATCTTTGGAATGAGGCAGGTATTGAGAAAGAGACAAGTTCATCTGATTCTTTTCTGGGATTCGGCTTTTATGCGAATTACTTACAATTATCTATTAAACAGTTATTTAAAAAAAATAAGAAAGGGAGTTCCTTATGAATCACATTACAAATTTTGCAGAGAGTTTTATGAAACTCTTCCAATTAGGTGGAGAAACCTTTATTAGCTGGATGACAAATATTGTACCGCTTGTCTTGATGCTATTGATTGCAATGAATACCCTTATCGCTTTCTTGGGAGAAGAGAAGGTCAATTCCCTGGCTAAGATTTCTGCCAAAAATCCTGTTAGCCGGTATATGATTTTACCTTTCATTTCTGCCTTTATGCTGGGGAATCCGATGGCAATCAGTATGGGACGTTTCTTACCAGAATATTATAAACCTAGTTTTGTAGCAGCTCAGATGCAGTTCTGCCACACTTCAAATGGTGTATTTCCGCATATCAATCCTGGGGAATTGTTTGTATGGATGGGAATTGCAACAGGAATTCAAACTTTAGGTTTAAGTCAAATGGACTTAGCCATTCGTTACATGCTTGTTGGGCTTGTCATGAACTTTGTAGGCGGTTGGGTGACCGATTTTACAACTGCTTATGTAGCAAAACAGCAAGGTGTTACCTTGAGTAAAACATTTGATTTATAGAAAGAGTGAAATTATGTCATATAAGAGTATAAAAGTTGTTAAAGGAAATGGCGGTTTCGGAGGACCTTTGGTCATTACACCTAGTGAAGCTAAGCATAAATTCATCTATATCACTGGCGGAGGAGAAAAGCCAGATATTGTAGATAAAATTGCTGATTTGACCGGTATGGAAGCTGTTAATGGGTTTAAAACTTCTATCCCAGATGAGGAAATTGCTTTAGCAATCGTGGATTGTGGCGGTACTCTTCGCTGTGGTATTTATCCTAAAAAGGGGATCCCTACAATAAATATTGTCGCTACAGGGAAAAGTGGGCCTCTAGCTCAATATATAACCGAGGAAATCTATGTGTCAGCAGTTGGCCTTAATCAAATTTCTGCTGCTAATGAAGACGAAAAAGCGACAACTGTGGTAACAGAAAAGCCAACTTACGATACTAGTAAAAAAATTACAGAGCAAAAAGCTGAAACAAGTATTGTAGCAAGAATTGGGATGGGCGCTGGGAAGGTCGTTGCGACTTTCAACCAGGCTGCTCGTGAAGCCATCCAAACAATGCTCAACACGATCATTCCTTTCATGGCCTTTGTTTCCTTGCTGATTGGGGTTATTCAAGGTTCAGGTGTTGGAAATTGGCTGGCAAAATTAATGGTTCCCCTAGCTGGGAACATCTGGGGACTCATTTTGATTGGCTTTATCTGTTCCTTGCCATTCCTATCTCCTTTGTTAGGCCCCGGAGCTGTTATCAGTCAGATTATTGGAACCTTAATTGGAGTTGAAATCGGCAAAGGGACTATTCCGCCCCAAATGGCTCTGCCAGCTATATTTGCTATCAACACTCAAAACGGTTGTGATTTCATTCCTGTAGCACTCGGTCTATCTGAAGCCAAGGCTGAAACAGTTGAGGTTGGTGTCCCTTCTGTGCTTTATTCACGCTTTCTCAATGGTGTTCCGCGGGTGCTAGTAGCTTGGATAGCTAGTATTGGCCTTTATCAGTAAACTTTTGATAGATGCACGTAAACATAGCAACTATTATGTTAAACTTATCTATAAGCATAAGTTTATGACAGATTTGAGAAAGGATGAATAGGAATTAGATGAAGAAAATTTTTGAAGCTAAAGTAATTCAAGTGGGGCCTGAAGCTCAGAATATGATTCAAGATGCCAATATGCTCATTTTGTTTGGAGAAGAAGCTCCGGAAGACTTAGCAGAGTATTGTTTTAAAATCGATAACAAAAATCTTCTAGGTGCAATACTAGAAGGTGGAAAGCTGGTGGTAGATAGTCAGGAATATTCGATTACTGCCGTAGGAAATGTAGTAGAAAAAAATTTAACTGGACTGGGCCATATCACGATTTCTTTTGATGGTTCAAAAGAGGGCAGCCTGCCGGGCACTCTCCATGTTGCAGCAGACCAAGCAGTAGTAATTGAAAAGGACTCTACCATTCAGATTTTCGAAACTGCTTGACCATAATAAAATTTCAAATCAAGCAATTTAGAAAAATAAAAGTCTAAAAAATTGATTCAGAGCTTGGACAAAAAGTCCAGGCTTCTGGGTCTAAATTAGAAAAAATAGATGACGCAGTGGTTGATTGGCAAGTCAATCAAACTAGCCAGTCAGTGCAAGGGAATTCCCAGCAGATGGATCCACAAGGGGTGCCTGAACAGAAGGGAAAGACCAAAAAGGTATTTACCCAACTTCAGCTAACTTCTCAACTGACTTACACTCATTGGGTCAATTTATCCAAGAAGGAACTCGTATCATGTTTGAAACAGTTGTCCGTGTTGACAAACCACGTAAGAACGTGATCATTCCTACTTTGGAAGAAGACCTTGATGGACTTGGTTACCTTCAAGGAAAAGACGTTGACTTTGTAAACAAAAAAGCAACTGACGGTGTTCTTCTTGCCCACACTGACGGTGACGTACCAAATATGTATGTGACTCTTCCAGAGCAAGATGCCTTTACTCTTGGCTACACGATCTACTTCTTCGAATTGGCAATCGCCCTTTCAGGTTACTTGAATGCCATCAACCCATTTGACCAACCAGGTGTTGAAGCCTACAAGCGTAACATGTTTGCCCTTCTTGGGAAACCAGGATTTGAAGAATTGAGCAAAGAACTTAACGCACGTCTATAATAGAAGAAAAGAGTGGCTTGTCCACTCTTTTTACTCTCTTTATTCGTAGACATTGGACTCAGGCGAGACTTGTGATATAATATAGAAAGCAAAAAGGCAGACGCCTAGAGACTTTATAGGAGAAACTATGTCAAAAGATATCCGCGTACGCTACGCACCAAGTCCAACAGGACTACTACACATCGGAAATGCCCGTACAGCATTGTTTAACTACCTTTACGCACGCCATCATGGTGGAACTTTTATCATTCGTATCGAAGATACTGACCGTAAACGCCATGTTGAGGATGGAGAACGTTCACAGCTTGAAAACCTTCGTTGGTTGGGGATTGACTGGGATGAAAGCCCAGAAACTCATGAAAACTACCGCCAATCAGAGCGTTTGGAACTCTATCAAAAATACATCGACCAATTGCTAGCCGAAGGAAAAGCCTACAAATCTTACGTTACAGAAGAAGAGTTGGCAGCTGAGCGCGAACGCCAAGAAGCAGCTGGTGAAACACCACGCTACATCAATGAATATCTTGGCATGAGCGAAGAAGAAAAAGCAGCTTACATCGCAGAACGTGAAGCAGCTGGTATCATCCCAACTGTTCGTTTGGCTGTCAATGAGTCTGGTATCTACAAATGGCATGATATGGTCAAAGGTGATATCGAGTTTGAAGGTGGCAACATCGGTGGTGACTGGGTTATCCAAAAGAAAGATGGTTACCCAACTTACAACTTTGCCGTTGTCATCGATGACCACGACATGCAAATTTCCCATGTTATTCGCGGAGATGACCACATTGCCAACACACCCAAACAGCTTATGGTTTATGAGGCTCTTGGTTGGGAAGCTCCAGAGTTCGGTCACATGACTTTGATCATCAACTCTGAAACGGGTAAAAAATTGTCTAAACGCGATACCAATACCCTTCAATTTATCGAAGACTACCGTAAAAAAGGCTATTTGCCAGAAGCCGTCTTTAACTTTATCGCCCTTCTTGGCTGGAACCCTGGTGGGGAAGACGAAATCTTCTCTCGTGAAGAGCTCATCAAGCTCTTTGATGAAAACCGCCTCAGCAAATCTCCAGCGGCTTTCGACCAGAAGAAACTAGACTGGATGAGTAATGACTACATCAAGAGAGCTGACTTGGCAACTATCTTTGAAATGGCCAAACCATTCCTTGAAGAAGCAGGACGATTGACTGACAAGTCTGAAAAAATGGTGGAACTATACAAACCACAAATGAAATCAGTAGACGAGATTGTTCCACTGACAGATCTTTTCTTCTCAGATTTCCCAGAGTTGACAGACGCTGAGCGCGAGGTCATGGCAGGAGAAACCGTTCCGGTTGTTCTAGAAGCCTTCAAAGCGAAACTAGAAGCAATGACAGATGAAGAATTTGTGACAGAAAACATCTTCCCACAAATCAAAGTAGTTCAAAAAGAAACAGGTATCAAAGGGAAAAACCTCTTCATGCCGATTCGTATTGCCGTTTCAGGTGAAATGCATGGACCAGAATTACCAGACACCATTTTCTTACTCGGACGTGAAAAGTCAATCCAGCATATTGAAAACATACTGAAAGAGATTTCTAAATAAAAAGGACTTCCGATGGATACATGGGAAAAAATGTATGAAGAAGCACGAGCCTTATACAATCCTCATGAAGTTTCTGACTTTGTTTATGCTAACCATGTTGTTGCTGCAGTAGAAGCAGAAGATGGTCAGATCTTCACAGGATTTTGTATGGAGGGCACTTGTGGCGTTTTTCATCTCTGTGCAGAACGAGCGGCTCTCTTCAATATGTATCAATTTTCAGGACAAACCAAAGTTAAGAAAATCCTCGCCTTTCGAGATAAACCTCCCTACGGCGAAGGATCAGGTATGCCCTGTGGCGCTTGCAGAGAATTTCTCTTAGAATTGAATGCTGAAAACAAAGAAGCAGAGTTCATGATGGACTACGAAACAAGAAAAACAATTAAGGTTGCCGAGTTGATTCCTTACTGGTGGGGAGAGGAACGTGCGACAAATTGGAAAGATAAATAGAAGGAGTCAGTTTAACTGGCTCTTTCCCTAATCTTTTCAGAATTTCGGTAAAGAGGAAAAAAGTCCTTGACAAAGGTAAAAAAGTAGGTATAATAGAAAGAGTTGAAAAACTCAGGTCCGTTGGTCAAGGGGTTAAGACACCGCCTTTTCACGGCGGTAACACGGGTTCGAATCCCGTACGGACTATGGTGTATTGCGGTTAAAAAAACTTGAAAAAAGTTTAAAAAATCTGTTGACAGAGGCAGGTAGCTGTGATATACTAATGTAGTTGTCGCTCGAGAGAATGAGTGACAAAGACCTTTGAAAACTGAACAAGACGAACCAATGTGCAGGGCACTATAACTAAGGTTATAGTACTG
>NZ_RJNU01000011.1:0-73428 GCF_003942695.1 Streptococcus mitis | reverse complement strand
GCTCTCCTGAAATAGAAGAAAATTTTAGAAATATTGTTAGAGAAAAATATTTAAAAAAATTTAACAAAGAAAGTTTTGATTCTAATGATCGGAAATTTTTTGAATATCATATAAAACAACAAAATACGGATATAGATATTTTTGAAAAATTACTTAGTATCGATGCAAATAAACTTTCATCTTCAAGAGATGATAATAATCAATTAGATATGTTTCATTATGTAAATAGTGAACTGGGAATATATTTGCAATGTTTGATATCATTGTTTAACCAGCACCCAGGATATACACCTCAAATTATTCAGAAAATAGATTCTGTAGATGATTTTGCGTATAAAGAGCTTGCTCAAGGGATTTTATTATACGTATATGATTGGAGAGTAATTAATATAACCTATCATACATTTTTAGGATTCAGTTATTCCCACTCGTTAATTGATACAGAAGTTGTAAAGATATTTAAGGATGTTGTTAAAAATATTTTAAAAGAAAAAATCAAAGACAATCAAATTCTTGATAGGGTTTATTTAGTCGCTTTAGATAGTGTAGATCCAACTATTGATTCATTTTCTTTATTAAAGAATAACTATAGTCAAATGATCAACATCATTTTTACAGAAGACTATGAATTTAGATATTCTAAAGAATGGTTGCGAGCATTATTCAAATCTGACTCAAGTGCGAACTATCTGGTGACAATTTTTTATTTATTATATAATGAAAATCTTAAAGAAAATAGATTTGCTTTATTTATAGAGGAATTAAGTGATTATGTAACAACTTATAATCAGAAATTATCTTTACGAGGAATGAATTATAAATTAAATCATGAAGAACTTAACAATTTTGATTTGTTGAAAAAAATGTTTCTGAAATTAATGGAGACTGATAAAATAGAGAATGATATTTTCTATCTAGATGGCATCAAAAGTATACTCCCATTATTATCTTTAGATGAAAGACGAAATGTATTACAACATATTCAAAAACAGAACAATTGTCCTCCTCCAGAGATTGAGGAATTACAAAGAATTATAGTTAATTAAAATTTGTAAAAAAGAGAATAAAAGGTAGACGACGCCTCAGTAAAAATTGACTCGTAAAAATCCAACTATGAAAGCGAAATTTGAAGCGCTGAAGGGGGAGTGAGAAAAAAACACATGAACGGTATTATCAACTTAAAAAAAGAAGCGGGGATGACCTCGCATGATGCGGTTTTTAAGCTGCGTAAGATTTTGGGAACCAAGAAAATTGGTCATGGTGGGACCTTGGATCCAGATGTGGTCGGGGTTTTGCCGATTGCGGTGGGCAAGGCGACACGCATGGTCGAGTTTATGCAGGATGAGGGCAAGGTCTATGAGGGGGAAATCACTCTAGGTTATTCAACAACGACCGAGGATGCTAGTGGGGAAGTAGTCGCAGAGACTCCTGTTTTGTCGCCCTTGGATGAAACCATTGTCGATGAAGCGATTGCTAGTCTGACTGGGTCTATTACTCAGATTCCACCGATGTACTCGGCTGTCAAGGTCAATGGTCGCAAGCTCTATGAGTATGCGCGTGCTGGTCAGGAAGTGGAGCGTCCAGAACGTCAGGTGACTATTTATCAATTTGAGCGGACTAGTCCGATTTCTTATGAGGATCACCTCGCACGTTTTACATTTCGTGTGAAATGCAGTAAGGGGACTTATATCCGTACCTTGTCAGTTGACTTGGGAGAGAAGCTTGGTTATGCGGCCCATATGTCCCATCTGACACGGACTGGTGCTGCAGGGTTACAACTGGAGGATGCTCTTACCTTGGACGAAATTGCTGAAAAAGTGGAGGCTGGTCAGCTGGACTTTCTCCATCCTATAGAGATTGGAACAGGTGACCTTGTCAAAGTTTTCCTAAGTCCAGAAGAGGCTACAGAAGTGCGCTTTGGTCGTTTTATTGAGTTAGACCAAACGGACAAAGAATTGGCTGCCTTTGAAGATGATAAATTGCTTGCCATTTTAGAAAAAAGAGGCAATCTCTATAAGCCAAGGAAGGTTTTCGGCTAGTCTAACTGGAGTTAAAATATTAGAATTGTTATCCATAATCTATCCAAAATCAGACTATAAATTTTGCAAAAAATGTGATAGAATAGACGACGGATAAAAAAACGGAGGATAGCATGCAAAATAGACCAATCATTATCGGAGTGACAGGTGGTTCTGGTGGTGGTAAAACCAGTGTTTCAAGAGCCATTTTATCGCATTTTCCTGATGAAAAGATTTCCATGATTGAGCATGATTCATACTACAAGGATCAGTCTCACTTGACCTTTGAAGAGCGTGTCAAAACCAACTACGACCATCCATTTGCCTTTGATACAGACTTGATGATCGAGCAGATTAAGGAATTGTTGGCAGGGCGCCCAGTGGATATCCCAACTTATGACTATACAGCGCATACACGGAGCAGCAAGACCTATCGTCAGGAGCCTCAGGATGTCTTTATCGTTGAGGGGATTCTGGTCTTGGAGGACAAGCGCCTGCGCGATTTGATGGATATTAAGATTTTTGTGGATACAGATGATGATGTGCGTATTATTCGTCGTATCAAGCGAGATATGGAGGAGCGTGGCCGTAGTCTGGATAGCGTGATTGACCAATATCTAGGTGTGGTAAAACCTATGTACCACCAGTTTATTGAGCCGACCAAGCGTTATGCTGATATTGTCATTCCTGAGGGAGTCAGCAATACAGTGGCTATCGACCTTTTGACGACAAAAATTGCAAAAATTTTGGAAGAAGCACGAAACAGCAAATAATTAGATGAGGAGGCAATGCCTCCTTTTTCTATTTTTCCTTTAGTTTCAGTAGGAAAAAGGTGATTTTTAAGCACGTTTTTGGTATAATAATACCCATGGAAAAACAAGAAAATGAATAGTAGGTGGAGATGGAAAAGTATTTATCGGTAACAACTTTGACCAAGTATCTGAAAATGAAATTCGATAAAGACCCTTACTTGGAACGGGTCTATTTAACTGGTCAAGTTTCTAACTTTCGTAAACGACCTACTCACCAATATTTCTCTTTAAAAGATGATCACGCAGTTATTCAAGCAACCATCTGGTCAGGGATCTATCAGAAATTAGGCTTCGAACTGGAAGAGGGGATGAAGATCAATGTGATTGGGCGTGTGCAGGTCTATGAACCGAGCGGTAGCTACTCTATCATCATTGAAAAAGCTGAGCCTGATGGGGTCGGGACGCTTGCGATTCAGTTTGAACAACTCAAGAAAAAATTGATGGAAGAAGGTCTGTTTCAAGAACGCTTCAAGCAACCTCTTCCCCAGTTTGCTAAGAGAATCGGTGTGGTGACTAGTCGCAGTGGAGCCGTTATTCGAGATATTATCACGACCGTCAGCAGGCGCTTTCCTGGTGTCGATATCCTTCTCTATCCGACCAAGGTGCAAGGTGATGGAGCTGCGGAGGAAATTGCTCGAAATATTGCGCGTGCCAATCAACATGACGACTTGGATTTGCTCATCATTGGTCGTGGTGGGGGTTCCATCGAGGATCTCTGGGCCTTTAACGAAGAGATTGTGGTACGGGCTATTTTTGAATCCCGTTTGCCAGTTATCTCCAGTGTTGGTCATGAGACGGATGTGACCTTGGCGGATTTTGTGGCTGATCGCCGTGCTGCAACGCCAACAGCTGCGGCTGAACTGGCAACGCCTGTGACTAAGTTGGATGTGTTAACTCATTTGCAAAATCAGGAAAAACGGATGGCGACAGCAGTTCAGAATGTCCTGTCAAGAAAAAAAGAAGCTTTGAAAAAATGCAGTCAGTCTGTTATCTTCAGACAGCCAGAGCGCTTGTATGACGGCTATTTGCAACGGTTGGACCAATTGCAGCTGCGATTAAAACAAAGTTTGCGAACACGGATTTCTGATAGCAACCAATTAGTCCAAGCAAGGGCGCATCAACTAGTCCAATTATCACCTGTTACCAAAATCCAACGCTATCAAGACCGTCTAGGTCAGTTGGACAAGCTCCTACATAGCCAAATGGCGTTGGTTTATGATGCCAAGGTTGCTGAAGTCAAGCGACTTTCAGAAGCCCTGCTGATGTTGGATACCAGTCGAATCGTGGCGCGTGGCTATGCAATTGTCAAAAAAGAAGAGTCCGTTGTAGATTCGGTTGAGATGTTGAAGAAAAAAGACCAAGTAACGCTTTTGATGCGAGATGGTCAAGTAGAATTAGAGGTTAAAGATGTCAAAACAAAAGAAATTTGAGGAAAATTTAGCAGAACTAGAGACCATTGTCCAAAGCTTAGAAAATGGTGAAATTGCTTTGGAAGATGCGATTGCGGCCTTTCAAAAGGGCATGGTCTTGTCAAAAGAGCTCCAAGCGACACTGGACAAGGCTGAAAAGACCTTGGTCAAGGTCATGCAAGAAGACGGAACAGAAAGTGATTTTGAATGAAGAAGCAAGAAAAATTAGCTCTTGTCGAGTCGGCTTTGGAAGATTTTTATGGAGACCAGCAGTTTGCCTCTAGTTTGCGAGAGTCTGTTCTCTATTCCATTCATGCTGGTGGCAAGCGTATTCGGCCTTTTCTCTTGTTAGAAGTTTTGGAATCCCTGAAAGTGCTTATCCAACCAGCACACGCGCAGGTGGCTGCGGCTTTGGAAATGATTCATACAGGAAGTTTGATTCACGATGATCTTCCTGCCATGGATGATGATGATTACCGTCGGGGACGTTTGACCAACCATAAGAAATTCGGTGAAGCTATGGCGATTTTGGCAGGAGATGCCTTGTTTCTAGATCCCTATGCCTTGATAGCGCAGGCAGATTTGCCAAGTCAGATTAAGGTGGACTTGATTGCCAACTTATCCCTTGCTTCAGGGAGTCTGGGCATGGTTGCAGGGCAGGTTTTAGATATGGAAGGCGAACACCAACATTTGTCTTTGGAAGAACTTCAGACCATTCATGCTAATAAGACTGGGAAATTACTAGCTTATCCTTTCCAAGCAGCTGCTATCATAGCTGAATTAGCTCCTGAAATCCAAGCAAAACTGAAAACTGTTGGTGAATTGATCGGGCTGGCTTTTCAAGTAAGAGATGACGTGCTGGATGTGACAGCTAGTTTTGAGGAAATCGGCAAAACACCACAAAAGGATTTGCAGGCAGAAAAGTCAACCTATCCAGCCTTGTTGGGCTTGGAAGAGGCTATAGCCTTTTGTAACCAAACTTTGGATCAAGCTAATGAAAAATTAGAAGAAATTGCCCAGCAAGTCAGCTTTGAAACAGCGCCGATTGTGAAAATAGTAGAAAGTTTGAGAATCAATGGCTAAGGAAAGAGTGGATGTACTAGCTTATAAACAGGGTTTGTTTGAAACGCGAGAACAAGCCAAGCGCGGTGTCATGGCAGGTCTAGTCGTAGCAGTCCTTAATGGGGAGCGTTTTGACAAACCAGGAGAGAAAATCTCGGACGACACCGAGCTAAAACTCAAAGGTGAAAAACTCAAGTATGTCAGCCGTGGTGGTTTAAAACTGGAAAAGGCTTTGCAAGTCTTTGATTTGTCAGTGGAAGGAGCGACAACGATTGATATTGGGGCCTCCACTGGAGGATTTACCGACGTCATGCTTCAGAATGGTGCTAAGCTTGTCTTTGCAGTTGATGTTGGTACCAATCAATTAGCTTGGAAATTGCGTCAAGATCCACGGGTTGTCAGTATGGAGCAGTTTAATTTCCGCTATGCTGAAAAGACTGATTTTGAGCAGGAACCAAGCTTTGCCAGTATTGATGTGAGTTTCATTTCCCTTAGTCTGATCTTACCAGCCTTGCATCGTGTGTTGGCTGAACAAGGTCAGGTGGTAGCACTTGTCAAACCTCAGTTTGAGGCAGGTCGTGAGCAAATCGGAAAAAATGGAATCATTCGTGATGCCAAGGTTCATCAAACTGTCCTTGAATCAGTCACTGCTATGGCAGTTGAGCAAGGTTTTTCAGTGCTTGGATTAGACTATTCACCAATCCAAGGTGGACATGGAAATATCGAATTTCTGGCATATTTGAAAAAGGAAGAGGGAGCAAGCAACCAAGTTGCCCCTGAAATAGAAAAAGTTGTAGAGAGAGCACATAGAGAATTTAAAGATGAATAAAAAAGAAAGACTTGAAAAAATTAGAAGATTTGTAACAGATTATCAAATCGGAACACAGGAAGAAATCGTTGAGCATTTAAAAGAAGCAGGTATCTCTGCCACTCAAGCGACGGTGTCACGAGATATTAAGGAACTGGGCATCGTAAAAATTCCCTTGAAGAACAATAAATACATCTATGAATTGCCAAAAACAATTGTAAGAAGTTTGCAGTTGGCTGAGAATAACATAGTAGGTTCTGAGCGCATGGGAAATATGATCAATCTGGATGTCATTCCTGGGAATACTGCCTTTGTCAAGAGTCAGCTGATGAATACTTTCTCAGAGAGAATTTTCAACTGCCTGGCAGACGACAACTCAATTTTGATTATCTTGAGAAATGAAGAAGACGCCAAGGAAATGTTTGAACAAGTAAAAAATTGGTAGGTTTATATGTTACTTGAAATTTCGATAAAAAACTTTGCCATTATCGAGGCGATTTCGCTCAATTTTGAAAAAGGTATGACTGTTTTAACTGGGGAAACAGGTGCTGGAAAGTCGATCATTATTGACGCTATGAACATGATGCTGGGAGCAAGAGCTGCCACGGATGTTATTCGCCATGGTGCCACAAAGGCAGAGATTGAGGGACTGTTTTCGATTGAGAATAGCCGTTCTATACAAGAACTCTTTGAAGAGCAAGGGTTGGAGTTGGGGGATGAGATTATCATCCGTCGTGAAATTCTTCAAAATGGGAGAAGTGTTAGTCGCGTGAATGGGCAGATGGTCAATCTTTCTGTTTTGCGTGCAATCGGCCAGCATCTTGTCGATATTCATGGCCAGCATGATCAGGAAGAATTGATGCGTCCGCAACTCCACATCCAGATGTTGGATGAGTTTGGTGATGCTGCTTTCTTGGACTTGAAGGAGATCTATCAGACGAGCTTTGATGCCTATCGCAAAATGCGCAAGCAGGTTTTGGAAGTCAAGAAAAACCAGCAGGAACATAAGGCTCGTATTGAAATGTTGGAATTTCAAATGGCAGAGATTGAGGCAGCAAACTTGCAGGCCGGTGAAGACTTGGCTCTCAACCAAGAACGAGATAAACTACTCAATCACAAGAATATAGCGGATACGCTAACCAATGCCTACAGTATGTTGGACAATGAGGAATTCTCCAGTCTAGCGAATGTCCGTTCCGCAATGAATGACATGGAAAGTGTCGAAGAATACGACCCTGAATACCGTGAAATTTCAAGTTCTTTGTCAGATACCTACTATGTTTTAGAAGATATTACAAAGCGTTTAGAAGATATTATTGAGGACTTGGATTTTGATGGCAATCGCCTCATGCAGGTTGAGAATCGTTTAGACCTTCTGAATACTATTACCCGCAAGTATGGTGGAACTGTGGACGATGTCCTGCTTTATTTTGCTAAGATTACGGATGAGTACAATCTCTTGACAGGTAATAATCTTTCTTCCGAAGACATGGAAGCAGAGCTTAAGAAATTGGAAGTCAATCTTGTTGATTTGGCTGGTCAGCTTGCATCTGCTCGCCATGACTTGGCCCAGCAGCTAGAAGCTGAGATTAAGCAAGAACTGCAAGATCTCTATATGGAGAAGGCTCAATTTCAGGTTCGCTTTAGTAAGAGCAAATTCAGCCGTGAAGGAAATGAAGCAGTTGAGTTTTATATTTCTACTAACCCTGGTGAGGACTTTAAACCTTTGGTCAAGGTTGCATCTGGTGGGGAACTGTCTCGCCTCATGCTAGCTATTAAATCCGCCTTTTCTCGTAAAGAGGGCAAGACAAGTATTGTCTTTGATGAGGTGGATACGGGAGTCTCAGGTCGTGTGGCCCAAGCCATTGCTCAAAAGATTCATAAGATTGGTCAGCATGGCCAAGTCTTAGCTATCTCTCACTTACCACAAGTAATTGCGATCGCGGATTATCAATTCTTTATTGAGAAGATTAGCGATGAGCACTCAACGGTGTCAACGGTTCGCCTTTTGACTTTAGAAGAGCGAGTAGAGGAAGTAGCCAAAATGTTGGCTGGGGAGAATGTAACAGAAGCGGCCCTTACTCAAGCCAGAGAATTATTGCAAACGAGGGAGAAATAAATGACAGACTATTATGTAATTGGAGATGTTCACGGGAAAGCAGGTATGCTAGAAGACCTTCTCAAAACATGGGATGGTCACACTCAGTTGCTTTTTCTAGGGGATTTGATTGACCGAGGTGAAGACAGTCGCCGTGTTCTAGAAATGGTCAAAGACTTGGTGGACAATCAAGGGGCTATCTGTCTATCAGGAAACCACGAGTATATGTTTCTGACTTGGCTCGATGATCCAGAAGAAAGCTATGACCATTATCGTCGTAATGGTGGTGATACAACTATTAACTCTATTCTAGGTCGTCCCTTGGATGCACCAGTTGATGGCGTAGAAGATGCCAAACGTGTTGCGACAGAAGCGGCAGACTTGGTCGAATTTATTCGTCAAATGCCATTTGTGGTAGAGACAGACAAGTATATCTTTGTTCATGCGGGTATTGACTTGACCTTGGATGATTGGCATGAAACCACAGATTACAAGAAAGTCTGGCTCAGAAAGCCATTCCACGAAGCCGAAAATCATACTGGAAAAACTATTGTCTTTGGGCATACACCAGTTTATGGTTTGCTCAAGCAAGACCGAGGTACTGCTGAGCTTTGGATAACAGATGATGGCAAGATTGGCATGGATGGAGGAGCTGTCTATGGTGGTGTCCTTCATGGAATCGTCTTTACAGACCAAGGAATGGCCAAACACCACTTTATCGAGAATGATGGCTTTATTGCCGAAGATTAGTACTCCTAGCAGGGTATGGTCTTGTCAAAATGTTAAAAACAATTTATAATTAATAGATACCCTGAAAGGAAGAGCATCATGAACTTAGAAGAATTAAAGAAACGACAGGAGAAGATCCGCAACTTCTCTATTATCGCCCATATTGACCATGGGAAATCAACCCTAGCAGATCGCATTTTGGAAAAGACGGAGACGGTTTCTAGTCGTGAAATGCAAGCCCAGCTTCTGGATAGTATGGATCTTGAGCGTGAACGTGGGATTACCATCAAACTCAATGCCATTGAGCTCAATTACACTGCAAAAGATGGCGAAACCTATATTTTCCACTTGATTGATACACCTGGGCACGTGGACTTTACCTATGAAGTGTCGCGTTCGCTCGCTGCCTGTGAGGGGGCGATTTTGGTGGTCGATGCTGCCCAAGGGATTGAGGCGCAAACTCTTGCCAATGTTTATCTAGCATTGGACAATGATTTGGAAATCTTGCCCGTCATTAACAAGATTGACCTACCAGCGGCTGATCCAGAGCGTGTTCGTACAGAGATTGAGGATGTCATTGGACTGGATGCCAGCGAAGCGGTCTTAGCTTCTGCTAAGGCTGGTATTGGGATCGAAGAGATTCTTGAGCAAATCGTAGAAAAAGTGCCAGCGCCAACGGGTGATGTTACAGCACCACTCAAAGCCTTAATTTTTGACTCAGTTTATGATGCCTATCGTGGGGTTATCCTGCAAGTGCGTGTCATGGATGGGGTAGTCAAACCTGGCGATAAGATTCAACTCATGAGCAATGGCAAGACCTTTGATGTAACGGAGGTCGGAATTTTCACACCGAAAGCAGTTGGTCGTGATTTCCTTGCGACTGGTGACGTTGGTTATATTGCGGCTTCTATCAAGACGGTTCAAGATACGCGTGTCGGAGATACAGTGACCCTAGCAAGCAATCCTGCGGCAGAGCCACTTGATGGTTACAAGCAAATGAACCCCATGGTCTTTGCGGGTCTTTATCCAATTGAGTCAAATAAGTACAATGACCTTCGTGAAGCTCTTGAAAAATTGCAACTCAACGATGCTAGCTTGCAGTTTGAACCAGAAACATCGCAGGCGCTGGGATTCGGTTTCCGTTGTGGATTCCTTGGACTTCTCCATATGGATGTTATCCAAGAGCGTTTAGAACGTGAGTTCAATATTGACCTCATTATGACAGCTCCATCTGTTATCTATAAGGTTAACCAAACTGATGGTGAGTCTATGGATGTGTCTAACCCCTCTGAATTTCCAGACCCGACTAAGATCGCGACCATTGAAGAACCTTATGTTAAAGCGCAAATCATGGTACCGCAGGAGTTTGTCGGAGCAGTTATGGAACTAGCTCAACGCAAACGTGGGGACTTTGTAACCATGGACTATATTGATGATAATCGTGTCAATGTTATCTATCAAATTCCGCTTGCTGAAATCGTCTTTGACTTTTTTGATAAGCTCAAGTCTTCGACGCGTGGTTATGCAAGCTTTGACTACGAATTGTCAGAGTATCGTCCGTCTAAGCTAGTCAAAATGGATATCCTTCTCAATGGTGATAAGGTGGATGCCCTCAGCTTTATCGTTCACAAGGATTTTGCCTACGAACGTGGGAAACTCATCGTTGATAAGCTCAAGAAAATCATCCCTCGTCAACAATTTGAAGTGCCGATTCAAGCAGCTATTGGACACAAAATTGTGGCTCGTACGGATATCAAGGCCCTTCGTAAAAACGTACTTGCCAAGTGTTACGGTGGTGACGTTTCGCGTAAACGCAAACTCCTTGAAAAACAAAAAGCTGGTAAGAAACGCATGAAAGCTATCGGATCAGTAGAAGTCCCACAAGAAGCCTTCCTCAGCGTCTTGAGCATGGATGAAGAATAGAAATATAAAATAAAACTCTTGAAGATTTTTCAAGAGTTTTTGCTTTAAATGAGAGCTATAAAATCGGAAACTAACAGAATCGATCAGGTTAGAATTTGACAGAAGTCCTTATTTTTCTTATAATGCAGATGGGAAGGTGGTAGTATGAAAAAATTATTAATTTTAGGTACTGTAGTTACTGCTAGTGTTTTTCTAGCTTCATGCTCCAATAAATCACAAACAGCAACCGAAGAAAGTTCGTCTGCAGTTGTTAGTTCTTCTAGCAGTCAGGAAACGAGTAGCTCTAGCTCTGCCGTTTCTGAAGCGAAAAAGGAAGAGACGCAAATTATCGGTTCGAATGAATATGGTTTTGTCAAGGTACCCAAATCATGGGTTCGATTTCATGAAGTAGAAGGTGGAAATGATATACAGTATTGCGATGGAACAGATATCAACATTGTTACGCTGAATACCTTCAAGGCTGAGCAGTTTAATATCAGCGAAGAAGAATATGCTAAACTGGATGTTGTGACTGTTTCATCTAGTATTTTAACTTCCAAAGAACAAAGCTCTGATTTCAGTAAGGTTTGGGGCTCCAAATCGACCATTGGAGGTTATGAAGCCTATGTTGTCAATGCAATTGCTAAGTCAGGAAAATACCTCGTTACTTGGGTTTTCCGATCAAAAGATGGTAAAATCCGCTATGTTTCACTTGAAGGGGATGGGGAAACTTTAAAAACAATCTTACCGATGGTTGAAAGTAGCTGGTCAACTACTAAATCTGAATAAATGAAAAAAGAAGATCAACTGGTCTTCTTTTTATGTTTTTTACGAATAGATAGATGAGTAGAAAAAGAAATGGAGTTGCTTATGAAGATCACAAACTATGAGATTTACAAATTAAGAAAAGCTGGACTGACCAATCAACAGATTTTAACTGTTCTTGAATATGACGAGACTGTAGATCAAGAACTTTTGTTAGGAGATATTGCAGAAATATCTGGGTGTCGTAATCCTGCTGTCTTTATGGAACGCTATTTCCAGATAGATGATGCGCAGTTGGAGAAGGAGTTTCAGAAATTTCCATCCTTCTCGATTCTAGACGACTGTTATCCTTGGGATTTGAGTGAGATTTATGATGCTCCAGTGCTCTTGTTTTATAAAGGAAATCTGGACTTGTTGAAGTTTCCAAAAGTTGCTGTTGTGGGGAGTCGTTCTTGTTCAAGTCAGGGAGCAAAGTCGGTTCAGAAAGTCATTCAAGGTTTGGAAAACAAGTTAATTGTGGTCAGTGGTTTGGCCAAAGGGATTGATACGGTTGCCCATATGGCTGCACTCCAAAATGGTGGAAAAACGATTGCTGTGATTGGAACAGGATTGGATGTTTTTTATCCCCGAGCCAATAAACGCTTGCAGGAGTACATTGGCAATGACCATCTGGTTCTCAGCGAATATGGACCTGGCGAGCAACCTCTGAAATTTCATTTTCCAGCTCGAAATCGTATCATTGCAGGACTGTGTCGTGGGGTTATTGTAGCAGAGGCAAGGATGCGTTCGGGCAGTCTCATCACCTGTGAGCGTGCTATGGAGGAAGGGCGCGATGTCTTTGCCATTCCAGGGAACATTTTAGATGGCCATTCAGATGGCTGTCACCACCTGATCCAAGAGGGAGCAAAACTGATTTCCAGCGGTCAAGATGTACTAGCAGAGTTTGAATTTTAAGGAGAAATTGTTCACTCAGATAAACTTTTCTTCTATAACTATAGGAGTTAAGTCTTGACAGGTCTTTAAAAATGGTTTACANTTTATAAAGTTTATTACTTTGAAAAGGTGTGATAGTGTGGCTACGGCAACAAAGAAGAAAAAATCAACAGTTAAAAAAAATCTAGTCATCGTGGAGTCGCCTGCTAAAGCGAAAACGATTGAGAAATATCTAGGCAGAAATTATAAGGTTCTAGCCAGTGTCGGACATATCCGTGATTTGAAAAAATCCAGTATGTCAGTCGACATTGAAAATAACTATGAACCACAGTATATCAATATCCGAGGAAAAGGTCCTCTCATCAATGATCTGAAAAAAGAAGCTAAAAAGGCCAATAAAGTCTTTCTGGCGAGTGACCCGGACCGTGAAGGAGAAGCGATTTCTTGGCATTTGGCCCACATTCTCAACTTGGATGAGAATGATGCCAACCGTGTGGTTTTTAATGAAATCACCAAGGACGCGGTAAAAAATGCCTTTAAAGAACCGCGCAAGATTGACATGGACTTGGTCGACGCCCAACAAGCTCGTCGAGTCTTAGACCGCTTGGTAGGGTATTCGATTTCGCCTATTTTGTGGAAAAAGGTCAAGAAGGGCTTATCAGCAGGACGCGTGCAGTCTGTTGCCCTTAAGCTTATCATTGACCGTGAAAATGAAATCAATGCCTTTCAACCAGAAGAATACTGGACAATTGATGGTGTCTTTAAGAAGGGTACCAAGCAATTTCAGGCTTCTTTCTATGGTATGAATGGCAAAAAGATGAAATTGACCACCAACGAAGAAGTCAAAGAAGTCTTGTCCCACCTAACGAGCAAAGATTTTACAGTAGATCAGGTAGATAAGAAAGAGCGCAAACGCAATGCGCCCCTACCTTATACGACTTCAACCATGCAGATGGATGCGGCTAACAAAATCAATTTCCGTACTCGAAAGACCATGATGGTGGCTCAACAGCTCTATGAAGGGATCAATATCGGATCGGGTGTGCAAGGTTTGATTACCTATATGCGTACAGACTCGACTCGTATCAGTCCAGTAGCTCAGAATGAAGCTGCAAGCTACATTAACGACCGTTTTGGTAGCAAGTATTCCAAGCATGGTAGCAAGGTCAAGAACGCCTCAGGCGCTCAAGATGCCCACGAAGCTATTCGTCCATCTAGTGTCTTTAATACACCAGAAAGCATCGCTAAGTACTTGG
Source organism: Streptococcus mitis (assembly GCF_003942695.1). GTDB lineage: Bacteria > Bacillota > Bacilli > Lactobacillales > Streptococcaceae > Streptococcus > Streptococcus mitis_BD. The sequence continues at coordinate 59,636 of NZ_RJNU01000011.1, read as the reverse complement.
ATAAAGACCAGCTCAAGCTCTATACCCTTATCTGGAACCGTTTTGTGGCCAGCCAGATGACGGGAGCTATCTTTGATACCATGGCTGTTAAATTGTCTCAAAATGGGGTCCAATTTGCTGCCAATGGTAGTCAGGTTAAGTTTGATGGTTATCTTGCTATTTATAATGATTCTGACAAGAACAAGATGTTACCAGACATGGCTGTTGGAGATGTGGTCAAGCAAGTCAATAGCAAGCCAGAACAACATTTCACCCAACCACCTGCTCGCTATTCAGAAGCGACGCTTATCAAGACCTTGGAGGAAAATGGGGTTGGACGTCCATCAACCTACGCTCCGACCATTGAAACCATCCAGAAACGATACTACGTTCGTCTGGTAGCCAAACGCTTTGAACCGACAGAGTTGGGAGAAATTGTTAATAAACTCATTGTTGAATATTTCCCAGATATCGTAAACGTGACCTTCACAGCTGAGATGGAAGGAAAACTGGATGATGTCGAAGTTGGAAAAGAGCAGTGGCAACGTGTTATTGACACCTTTTACAAACCATTCTCTAAAGAAGTAGCCAAGGCTGAAGCAGAAATGGAAAAAATTCAGATCAAGGATGAACCAGCTGGATTTGACTGTGAAGTCTGTGGTAGTCCGATGGTGATTAAGCTCGGTCGTTTTGGTAAATTCTATGCTTGTAGCAATTTCCCAGACTGCCGTCATACACAAGCGATTGTCAAAGAGATTGGTGTCGAGTGTCCAAGCTGCCATCAAGGACAAATCATCGAACGCAAAACCAAGCGCAATCGTATCTTTTATGGTTGCAATCGCTATCCAGAATGTGAATTTACTTCCTGGGACAAACCGATTGGCCGTGACTGTCCAAAATGCGGACACTTCCTTGTGGAGAAAAAAGTCCGTGGTGGTGGCAAGCAAGTTGTATGTAGTAATGGCGACTACGAAGAGGAAAAGATCAAATAAAATGCAGAGTCCTGAAAATGAATTTCAGGCTCTTTTTACTTGAAGCTTGACAAATTTCCTCACTGTATGCGAAACTAGAGGAAGAGTAATTTATCTAGGAGAAGTTATGCGCATTATTTATTTCTGTATTGGTTTTATTTCTTTGGCTCTAGCTCTTGTAGGTGTTGTCCTGCCGCTCTTACCAACAACTCCCTTTCTTTTGCTGTCTATCGCTTGCTTTTCAAAATCTTCTAAGCGTTTTGAAGACTGGCTTTATCACACCAAGCTCTATCAGACTTATGTAGCTGATTTTCGGGAAACCAAGTCTATAGCGCGTGAACGCAAGAAAAAAATCATCGTATCTATCTATATCTTGATGGGAATTTCTATTTATTTTGCCCCTCTTTTACCAGTCAAAATCGGTCTGGGAGCCTTGACTATCTTTATCACCTACTATCTCTTTAAAGTCATTCCTGACAAAGAATAGTTAAAATAGTAGTTATTTGCCTTGATAAAAATGAAAGCATATTTAAAATAATATGATATAATAAATTTAAAGAAAACATCAAGGAGAATCAAATGATTTACGAATTTTGTGCTGAAAATGTGACCCTGCTTGAAAAAGCGATGCAGGCTGGAGCTCGTCGAATCGAACTTTGTGACAATCTAGCAGTTGGTGGGACAACACCAAGCTATGGAGTGACTAAGGCAGCTGTTGAACTGGCAGCTAACTATGATAGCACCATTATGACCATGATTCGTCCCCGTGGTGGCGACTTTGTCTATACTGATCTTGAAATAGCGATTATGCTAGAAGACATTCGTTTGACTGCGCAGGCTGGAAGTCAAGGAGTAGTTTTTGGGGCATTAACTGCTGATAAGAAGTTGGATAAGGTTAATCTTGAGAAGCTGATTGCCGCATCTAAAGGAATGGAAATTGTCTTTCACATGGCCTTTGATGAATTAAGCGATGAAGACCAGTTAGAAGCCATTGACTGGCTCAGCCAAGCCGGTGTCACTCGTATCTTAACTCGTGCTGGTGTGTCTGGAGACTCGCTAGACAAACGTTTTGCTCATTATCACAGAATTTTGGAACATGCAAAAGGTAAAATTGAAATCTTGCCAGGTGGTGGGATTGACTTGGACAACCGTCAAACCTTTATCGACCAGCTGGGTGTGACACAATTACATGGAACTAAGGTTGTCTTTTAAAAAATAGAAAGGAACTGCTAGCTTTTGGTAGCAGTTTTCACTTATGTTTGAAATTTTTAAATCCTATCAGTTTAATAAAGAAAAAGCCCATGCCTATGGTTTTGTAGAAAATGGGGAAGTCTGGACTTATAGTTGCCAGATTTTGCAGTGTGACTTTGTCATGACGGTGTCCATCACTGCTGATGATGTGAATTTTCAGATCTTTGATCAAGAGACGGGTGACCTCTACCCTCAAGTCCATATGGAAAGTATGCGGGGAAGTTTTGTCGGAAGTGTTCGTGAGGCTTGTTTGGAGATTCTCTACCAGATTCGGGAGGCTTGCTTTGATGTACAGGATTTTATCTGTCCTCAGACTAAGCGTATCATGCCTCAAGTTCAGGAAAAGTATGGTAATCAGTTGGAGTATCTGTGGGAAAAGTCGCCTGATACAGCTGTATTGCGTCATGAAGGAAATCAAAAGTGGTATGCTGTTATGATGAGAATCCCATGGGATAAACTGGAAAAGGGTAGAGAAGGGCTAGTCGAAGCAGTTAATATCAAACACGATCAAGTAGCTGACTTGCTTTCACAAAAGGGAATTTACCCAGCCTTTCATATGAACAAACGCTACTGGCTTAGTCTGGCGCTTGATGATAGTTTGCAAGATGAAGAAGTGATAGAACTCATCGAAAGAAGTTGGGAATTGACTGTGAAAAAATAAGGAAATTCGCTTGAGTTTTCAAATACTTTCAATTAACAAAATATTCTTTACTGAAGAAATTTTCAGAAAATAATGGATTTTTTCTTGACAAGTGTTTTTAGCTATGCTAAAATACTAAACAAGATATCAAACGAAGGAGAAAGTCAAACATGAAGACAGCTAAGTTTAATCAATTTGCTTTGTTGTTGAGGTACTCGGGCTAGTGCAAAAGCATTAGTCCTGTTTGGCTTACCAAGCGGGAGTAAATCAACATCTCGCTTGGGTTTCTGAGCGAGATGTTTTTTTTAAAACCACATTTGAAAAAGGGGAAATCTTATGCGAACAGTTGAATTTTTTGATACAAGTCTTCGTGATGGGGAACAAACACCTGGTGTTAACTTCTCAATAAAGGAAAAAGTTTCCATTGCAAGACAGTTGGAGAAATGGGGAGTTTCTGTAATTGAAGCTGGTTTTCCGGCTGCTAGTCCAGATTCATTTATAGCCGTTCAAGAAATTGCTAAAGCCATGAAAAAAACAGCAGTGACAGGATTAGCTCGTTCTGTAAAATCTGATATTGATGCTTGTTATGAGGCGCTTAAGGATGCCAAGTATCCACAGATTCATGTCTTTATCGCTACCAGTCCGATTCACCGCAAGTATAAGCTCAATAAGAGCAAGGAAGAGATTTTAGAAGCTATTAAGGAGCATGTTTCTTATGCCCGTTCTAAGTTTGAAATCGTCGAATTCTCTCCTGAAGATGCGACTAGAACAGAGTTGGATTTCCTATTACAAGTCGTTCAAACAGCGGTCGATGCAGGTGCATCTTATATCAATATCCCTGACACAGTTGGCTTTACGACTCCAGAAGAGTTTGCACGTATCTTTGATCACTTGACTGAAAATATTAAATCAGATCATAAAGTTGTCTTTGGTGTCCACTGTCACGATGATCTCGGTATGGCAACTGCAAATACTTTGACAGCAATTAAACATGGTGCTGGACGTGTCCAGGGAACTATTAATGGTATCGGTGAACGCGCAGGTAATGTTGCTCTTGAAGAAGTAGCTGTTGCTTTGAAGATTCGTGAGGATTTCTTCCAAGCAACTAGTGATATTGTTTTGGATGAAACAATGAATACGTCAGAAATGGTTTCTCGCTTCTCTGGTATTCCAGTTCCTAAAAACAAGGCTGTCGTTGGTGGCAATGCCTTCTCTCACGAATCTGGTATTCACCAAGATGGAGTCCTTAAAAATCCTCTCACTTATGAGATTATCACACCTGAATTGGTCGGTGTTAAAAGTAATAGTCTTCCGCTCGGAAAATTGTCAGGTCGTCATGCCTTTGTTGAAAAACTAAGAGAACTGGCCCTAGATTTTACAGAAGAGGATATCAAACCACTCTTCGCTAAGTTCAAGGCACTAGCGGACAAGAAACAAGAAATCACAGATGCAGATATTCGTGCTCTGGTAGCTGGAACCATGGTTGAAAACCCAGAAGGCTTCCACTTTGATGATTTACAACTTCAAACTCATGCAGATAATGATATTGAAGCGCTCGTTAGCCTAGCTAATATGGATGGTGAAAAAGTCGAGTTCAATGCAACAGGGCAAGGTTCCGTTGAAGCGATCTTTAACGCTATCGATAAGTTCTTTAACCAATCTGTCCGCTTGGTGTCCTACACTATTGACGCGGTAACGGATGGAATTGATGCTCAAGCTCGGGTCTTGGTTACTGTTGAAAACAGAGATACAGAAACCATCTTTAACGCAGCAGGTCTTGATTTTGATGTATTGAAGGCTTCGGCTATTGCCTATATCAATGCCAATGCCTTTGTTCAAAAAGAGAATGCAGGTGAGATGGGGCGTAGTATTTCCTACCGAGACATGCCTAGTGTGTAAAGGAGAAGGCTATGACAAAGAAAATAGTAGCACTAGCAGGGGATGGAATCGGTCCAGAAATCATGGAAGCTGGTTTAGCAGTTCTGGAAGCTCTAGCTTCAAAAACAGGTTTTGACTATGAGATAGACAGACGCCCCTTTGGAGGTGCAGGTATTGATGCTGCGGGGCATCCCTTACCTGATGAAACCCTCAAGGCATGTAGAGAAGCAGATGCTATTCTCCTTGCGGCTATCGGTAGTCCCCAGTATGATGGGGCGGCGATTCGGCCTGAACAAGGCTTGCTAGCTCTTCGTAAGGAACTCAATCTCTATGCCAATATTCGGCCTGTAAAAATCTTTGATAGTCTCAAGCATTTATCACCACTTAAACCAGAACGAATTGCTGGTGTAGACTTTGTCGTGGTGCGTGAGTTGACAGGTGGTATTTACTTTGGGGATCATATCCTTGAAGAGCGAAAAGCGCGTGATATCAACGACTACATCTATGAGGAAGTGGAGCGGATTATTCGTAAGGCCTTTGAAATCGCAAGAAGTCGGAGAAAAATCGTTACTAGTATCGATAAGCAAAATGTTCTAGCGACTTCAAAACTCTGGCGGAAAGTTGCTGAGGAGGTTGCGCAGGATTTCCCAGATGTGACCTTGGAGCACCAGTTGGTGGACTCAGCTGCCATGCTTCTGATTACCAATCCTGCTAAGTTTGATATCATCGTGACAGAGAATCTTTTCGGAGATATCTTATCTGATGAATCAAGCGTTCTATCAGGCACCCTGGGTGTTATGCCATCAGCCAGTCATTCTGAAAAGGGGCCAAGCCTCTACGAACCCATTCATGGTTCGGCACCTGATATTGCAGCTCAAGGAATTGCCAATCCTATCTCTATGATTTTGTCAGTTGCCATGATGTTGAGAGATAGCTTTGGATGTTATGAGGATGCAGAGCGTATCGAGCGTGCTGTTGAAGCTAGTTTAGTGGCTGGCATTTTAACAAGAGATATTGGAGGACAGGCTTCTACTAAGGAAATGACGGAAGCTATCATTGAAAGATTATGAAGATAAATGAAGGAATCACGCTTGCCCTCTTGATTTGGAATTTGCTGATTTTCTTGATTTATGGCATTGACAAATCCAAGGCAAGGAGAGGTGCTTGGCGCATCCCAGAGAAAATCTTACTTATTTTAGCCTTTACTTGTGGTGGTTTTGGAGCTTGGTTAGCAGGAATCACCTTTCACCACAAGACTAGAAAATGGTATTTTAAAACTGTTTGTTTTCTCGGGATGGTGATCACACTAGTAGCCTTATATTTTATTTGGAGGTAATGGATGGCAGGAAAATCGATTTTTGATAAATTATGGGACCGCCATGTCATCACAGGAGAAGAGGGGCAGCCTCAACTCATGTATGTGGACCAGCACTATATTCATGAAGTGACTAGTCCCCAAGCTTTTCAAGGATTACGAGATGCGGGGCGCAGATTGAGACGGCCAGACTTGACATTTGGAACCTTTGACCACAATGTACCAACGGTTAATATCTACGATATTCGAGATGTCATTTCCAAGGCGCAAATTGATAAGCTGGCTGAAAATGTTGAGGAATTTGGGATTGAACATGCGGCTCATGGTTCTGAAAAGCAGGGAATCGTTCACATGGTAGGTCCAGAAACAGGACGGACCCAACCAGGGAAATTTATCGTCTGTGGGGATAGCCATACAGCTACTCACGGAGCTTTCGGAGCTATCGCCTTTGGGATTGGGACCAGTGAGGTTGAGCATGTCTTTGCGACCCAGACCCTCTGGCAGGTCAAACCCAAGAAAATGTTGGTGGAATTCACTGGAGTTCCTCAAAAAGGAGTTTATTCTAAGGATTACATTCTCGCCCTGATTGCCAAGTACGGCGTTGCCTGTGGTGTAGGATATGTGGTGGAATATCGTGGGCAAGCGATTGATGCTTTGACTATGGAAGAGAGAATGACTATCTGCAATATGTCCATCGAGTTTGGTTCTAAGATGGGAATCATGAATCCAGATCAGACTACCTATGACTATCTCAAGGGACGGGAATGCGTTCCAGAGGACTTTGAGGAGGCAGTTTCCGACTGGAAGACGCTTGTAAGCGATAGTGATGCCGTTTATGATAAGGTTATCCAGATGGATGTCTCTGGCTTGGCTCCTATGGTGACCTGGGGAACCAATCCTGCTATGGGTGTTGACTTTGACAGTAGTTTCCCAGAAATTAAGGATATGAACGATGAACGTGCTTATCATTACATGGACTTGGAGCCTGGTCAAAAGCCAGCGGATATTGAGCTAGGCTATATCTTTATCGGGTCTTGTACCAATGCTCGGCTCAGTGACTTGCAACTGGCTGCGCGGTTTGTCAAAGGGAAGAAAATAGCTCCTAACTTAACTGCTATCGTGGTTCCAGGCTCTCGTCCTGTGAAACGAGCTGCTGAGAAGTTGGGCTTGGATAAGGTCTTCTTAGATGCTGGCTTTGAGTGGAGAGACCCAGGTTGCTCTATGTGCCTAGGGATGAATCCTGACAAGGTCCCTGATGGGGTTCACTGTGCCTCAACCAGTAACCGCAACTTTGAAGACAGACAAGGATTTGGCGCTAAGACCCATCTCTGTAGTCCAGCCATGGCAGCGGCGGCGGCTATCGCAGGGCGCTTCGTAGATGTTCGGCAAATGCCAGAGGCCCAGTAAGGAGAGGATATGGAGAAATTTACAGTTTATACGGGAACGATCGTTCCTCTCATGAATGATAACATCGACACCGACCAAATACTTCCCAAGCAGTTTCTCAAGTTGATTGATAAAAAAGGCTTTGGTAAGTATCTCATGTATGCTTGGCGTTATCTAGACGACAAGTATACTAAGGACCCAGACTTTGTCTTTAACCGACCTGAATATCGTAAAGCCAGTATCCTCATTTCAGGGGATAACTTTGGGGCGGGGTCTTCGAGGGAACACGCAGCTTGGGCTCTAGCCGACTATGGTTTTAAGGTTGTGATTGCAGGATCTTTTGGGGACATTCATTACAATAATGAACTCAATAATGGCATGTTGCCTATTGTTCAGCCCAGAGAGGTTAGAGAGAAACTAGCCGAACTTAAACCGACCGACCAGGTAACTGTGGACTTGGAACAACAAAAAATCATCTCACCAGTTGGAGAATTCACTTTCGAAATCGATAGCGAGTGGAAACACAAACTTTTAAATGGTTTGGATGATATCGGAATTACTTTGCAGTATGAAGATTTGATTGCTGCCTATGAAAAACAACGACCAGCCTACTGGCAGGATTAGAAAAAATAGAAAAGGAAATAGAACTATGACAAAACACATTCAATGGAACGGAACACTTTCACAAGAAGGCTATGACATTTTAAAAGGTGAGGGCGGATGTATCGTTTGCCCTACAAAAGTTGGTTACATTATCATGACTAGCGATAAGGCAGGACTTGAACGCAAATTTGAAGCCAAAGAACGTAACCGTAACAAACCAGGAGTTGTTCTCTGCGGTAGCATGGACGAGCTCCGCGCTTTAGCACAACTCAACCCAGAAATTGAAGCCTTCTACCAAAAACATTGGGATGAAGATATTCTCCTTGGTTGTATCCTTCCTTGGAAACCAGAAGCTTTTGAAAAACTCAAAGCATACGGTGATGGCCGTGAAGAACTCATGACTGACGTTCGTGGTACTAGCTGTTTTGTCATCAAATTTGGTAAAGCTGGTGAACAGTTGGCTGCTAAACTGTGGGAAGAAGGTAAAATGGTCTATGCCTCATCAGCCAACCCATCTGGAAAAGGAAACCGTGGTAAGGTAGAAGGAATCGGAGAACGAATCGAAGGAGCAGTGGACCTTGTCATCGAGGCAGACGACTACGTGGCATCCATCCAACCTGACAAAACAATCGAAACTCGCTACGAGCAAGGTGTGATGGTCTCTATGGTCGATAAAGACGGCAAACTCATCCCAGAACAAGGAGGAGCACGTTCAACATCACCAGCACCAGTTGTGATTCGTAAAGGGCTTGATATTGATAAAATCATGATGCACCTGTCAAATACCTTTAATTCATGGGACTATCGTCAGGGTGAATATTATTAAGCTGGGTAGATCCTAAACGGCTATCCTTTTACATGTTTTTATATATAGTGATTTCTGAGAATTAATTAGACATAACGAAAATAATCGTCTAAAAATTTTAAAAATTCAGTATAGAACATGCAAAATCCTAGAAAAAAAGGTAAAATAAAGATAGAAATTGATAACGGTTACATTTTAAAGTGAGTTTGAAGTAAGGTGGTTTATTAGTGGGATTTATCATTAGAAGACCCTGATTTACACAGATCACCATTTGCTTAATGTAACTCATAATATATAAAGACTAAGTGGCATTTGAGTGCTTAAAAGTCCAAGATACTGTTTAAGAGGTTTTACGAGTAGTTTGTCTACTGAAAACAAACTGATAGAGCCTCACCATCATCATATAAATATTAGAATTATCCATTTAACGTCGTTCTTTCGCTTTCTACACTCTCCTTGTTAGCTTTACTGAGAGTTGTAGCTGATGACAGCTAGAATTATACTGTAAGTGGCTCATTTAGACTCCCTTCGCATGTTTTGCTACTTGCAGTCGGGGTTTAAGTGGGCTTTTTTGAGTTATAATTGATTAGTTGTCAACAATATTTTTAATAGTTGATATGCCTAGAATTGCTCATACCAGTAATCACAATGAATGGGAGGTGGAAAAGATTATTTAAATAGAAAGGCGGTAGGCAAGTGAGTTATTAATGGCTCGATGACAAAAGAAAAGAGGGGCATTATGGGACTTATTAGAGCAGGTGCAGGAGCTGTAGGTGGTTTATTAGCCGATCAATGGAAAGAATTTTTCTATTGTGAGTCTATGGACAAATCTGTCATGGTTGTCAAGGGGCAAAAGCGGGTCTCTGGTCGATCATCCAATACTAAGGGCAGTGACAATATTATTTCCAATGGTTCAGGTATTGCAGTGGCTGATGGTCAGTGTATGATGATTGTTGAGCACGGTAAGGTTGTAGAAGTTTGTGCCGAACCAGGTGAGTTCACTTATGATACCTCCAGCGAACCAAGTATTTTTACAGGAAATCTTGGAAATTCTATCAAGGATACTTTCAAACAAATTGGGAAACGTTTCACTTATGGTGGCGATACTGGCAAAGATCAGCGTGTGTATTATTTTAATACAAAAGAATTAATTGATAATAAATTCGGTACACCGAACCCAATTCCATTTCGTGTGGTAGATTCTAAGATTGGTTTAGACCTTGACGTTTCTGTTCGATGCTCAGGGGTTTATTCTTATAAGATCGTTGACCCGCTTTTGTTTTATACAAATGTTTGTGGAAATGTTGAAAGAGAGTATTTGCGTGAAGAAATTGACTCACAGTTGAAAACTGAATTTATCAGCGCCTTGCAACCTTCATTTGCTAAGTTATCTGATATGGAATTGAGACCGAATCAAATTGTCAGTCACAATACAGAATTAGAAAATGCCCTCAATGAAACTCTCTCAGAAAAATGGGGCCAGCTTCGTGGTCTAAAAGTCATTAGCATTGCACTCGGTTCTGTTACTCTCCCAGAAGAAGATGCGGACATGATCAAGCAGGCTCAACGTACTGCTATTATGAAAGATCCGACTATGGCAGCCGCAACCTTGGTTGGAGCACAGGCAGCCGCTATGAAGGCAGCCGCAAGCAATGAAGCAGGAGCTATGACTGGCTTTATGGGCTTTGGCATGGCAGCCAATGCAGGCGGTGGCATGAATGCACAAAATCTCTTTGCTATGGGACAAGAACAGGCTGTTAACCAAGCACAAACAGAAAATCAAGCACCGCCAAGCACTCCGAATGTCAATAAGTGGATCTGTCCAAATGGCCATGAGGCCATGGGGAAGTTCTGCCCAGATTGTGGCAGTCCGAAACCAGTGGACAATAGCTGGACTTGTTCATGTGCCACAGTAAATACAGGTAAATTCTGTTCAAATTGTGGCAGTCCAAAACCGATAGTTCATCAAGCAAAACATTGTAGTAACTGTGGTTGGAAAGTTCCAGATTCTGGCCAGGTACCAAAATTCTGTCCTGAATGCGGGTCAATATTTTAGGGTAAAATTGCTCTAGATTGCCTTAGTGTTGGGAGAGGAGGTGATGATATGGTTGATAATTTAGAATACAAATGTCCTTGTTGCGGTGGTGCTTTAGCCTTTGATACGAGAATCCAAAAAATGAAGTGTCCTTACTGTGACTCTGAATATGAAATGGAAAGTCTCAAGCACATGGATGAAGGTTTGGTAGAAGTACAGTCTTCTACTGAGTCAACTTCAACAACCTACTCTACTGAAGAATGGCAAGAGGATGATGAACAGCTGAACGTCTTTATTTGCAATTCCTGTGGTGGACAATTGATTGCTGATGAAAATACTGCTGCGACAACTTGCCCTTATTGTGATAATCCAGTTGTTCTCAAGGAACGTCTGGTAGGTGATTTGAAACCAGAGTTGGTTATTCCGTTTAAACTGGATAAAAAAGCTGCCAGAGAAGCGCTTAACAAGCACCTTCTCGGCAAGCGATTATTGCCAAAAATTTTTAAGGATCAGAACCATATTGATGAAGTAAAGGGTGTTTACGTGCCATTTTGGTTATTTAATACAGAAGCGGATGCAGATATTAAGTACAAAGCAACTAGGATAACGACTTGGAGTGACAAAGATTACAATTACACCCAAACTGATTTTTACTCTGTCCTTCGTTCTGGTCAGTTAGCCTTTTCTCATCTACCTGTTGACGGTTCTAAAAGTATGGACAATACCTTAATGGAATCCATTGAACCTTTTGATGTTTCAAAAGCAGTTGACTTTCAAACAGCCTATTTAGCAGGTTATTTGGCCGAGCGTTATGATGTGACGGCAGAAGAAAGTATCACCCACGCTAATAAACGGGCTAAAAGGAGTACTGAAGATAGATTTGCGGAAACAGTTAAAGGCTATACAATGGTAACTCCAGAAAGTAGCCATGTTGAGTTTAAAAATAGCAAAGCTAAGTATGTCCTTTATCCAGTCTGGTTGTTAAACACAACTTGGAATAATGAAAAGTACGTTTTTGCTATGAATGGTCAAACAGGAAAATTTGTAGGTAATCTTCCCTTGGATAAACGAGTCTACTGGCGCTATTTTATGATGATTGCAACACTTGCTTTTATTGTTTGCTATGGCATTGTTTGGTTGATTTATCTAATGTAAGGAGGAAGATATGATGAAAAAACTACTATCATTCCTTCTTGCGGTTTTTCTCGCTTTTACCTTGATTGGGATTGTGTCAGCTGACATGTCAAGTCAAACTTTAATTTATGATGAGGCCGGCCTCCTATCATCCAATGAGAAAAGCAAACTAGAAGAAGCGCAAGCTATTTACAAAGAGCATCAGTTCAAATCTTATCTGCTCATTGCTGACTCTTATGATGATGTAACTCAATATACAACGGATTTCTTCAAGAAAGGGAAGGAAGATGCTATTCTTCTGATAATAGGGAAGTCTAAAGATTATAGAACTATCTGCTACAAGGGAAAAGCAAAAGAGCTTCTGGGAGATTTTTGGGATACCTTTATTAAAGGCGTTTATCATAGTAATAGTAGTTGGTATGACGGTACCCACCGTAGTTTGACTGCTATTGCTGCTAAGTTTGGACCCCTGAAGCGTCTCGTGGATGAAGCGGATTTACTGAGTGATGCAGAAGAAAAAGATTTATTAAGTAAACTTGATGAGATTAGTGAGCGGCAGAAATGTGACCTTGTTATTGTGACTGTCAAGGATCTGGGAGGGAAGACACCAGAAGCCTTTGCAGATGATTATTTTGACTATAATGGTTATGGTCAGGGTGAGGACCATAGTGGTTTATTGTTATTGTTAAGTATGAAGGAACGGGATTGGCATATCACCACAACAGGTTATGCGATTCGAGCATTTACCGATGCAGGTTTAGAGTATATGTCTGATCGGTTCGTTCCGAAACTAAGCAACGGAGAATATGAGCAAGCATTTAGCAGTTTTGCAGAACTGAGCGATAAGTTCTTAACGCAGGCTAAGACAGATAAACCTTATGACAAAGGGAATCTTCCTAAGGAACCTTTAAGTTGGATATGGGTGCCCCTATCTCTAGGTGTAGGTCTTGTCACAGCCATTATAGTTGTTTCAAGTATGGCTAGCCAACTCAAAAGTGTGGAGCCAGATGTGGCAGCGACAAATTATATTGTAGAAAATAGTCTCACTGTCACTCAGGCAGAAGAAAAGTTTCTATATAAAACGATTGATAAGGTGGCTCGTCCCAAAGAGAGTAAATCTTCTTCTGGAGGTAGCAGTACTCATACATCTTCATCAGGAAGAACTCACGGTGGTGCAGGAGGCAAGTTTTGATTAGAATAGACGAGTGAATGAGATAGACTTTCAAATCTATTTTAGGAGAAAGGGAAGGCTTCAAAATGAAAAAATTATTTAGCTTGATATTGGCACTTCTGTTACTTATCACGCTTGGAGCTTGTGGAAAATCAGGTGGAAGAGCGGACGATGCCTTAGTGGGCAAATACGTAGCTGTTGGTGGAACGGCCATGGGAGTAACGCTCTCTGGTGATGATATGGCTGGCTTCAAACTCGAATTGATGAGTGGAGGCAAGGCAAAACTAAACGTAGAAGGAACAACTGCAGAAGGTAAATGGAAAAATGATGATAACACATTAACTCTTACTATTGAAAATACTGATATGGTTGGCAAGCTTGGTAAGGATACGATTACATTTGAAAGTATCTTGAAAGAGCTTGTCGGGACTTCAATGGATGTGAAACTTGCAAAAGAAGGAACAGATGCAGCGAAACCTGAGAACTTCTTGCCAGAAGAAGAGAAAGCTCTCTTAGGAGACTGGATAGGCGCGTCTGTAGCAGATGTAATGGATGCAGACGCATCTGGAGAAATAGCACCAGATTCCTTGAAGGCAACTTTAAAAGCAGATCATACTTCTACAATCACCTATAAAGGAGAAGTAATTGCCACTCCTAAATGGAGTTATGTGACGGGTACCATTATATTTGAAGGTAAGGTTGCTGGAAATGCGAATCTATACAGTGAACAAAAAGATGGGGTCTTTAAAATAACTTATAGCGGAGACAAGTATTATACCTTTACAATGAAATCATCTAAAGGAGATTAGAATAATAAATGGGCTAAATCAGTGCGGTGATGGTATGGAACTGTCATCGCACTTTTGGATTGGCTAAGGTAGTTATCAGCTATAATTTACGAATCTAATAATTTTTAGTGATTTTCAGAAGATTTTGATTGCGATAAAAAACGAACGTTTAAAGAAGGTTTGTTTTAAAAATTGACAAAATCTGTACTTTGGTGTAGAATTAATCAAGGAAACGTCGGAAAAGACGTAGTGATGCGAAGGCATAGGTAGGTCATTACAAAAGAAACGAGACATTGATATGTTAAATGAATTTCCAATTTTTGATTACGAAGATATTCAGTTGATCCCAAATAAATGTGTCATTAAAAGCCGTTCAGAAGCGGATACAAGTATTACGTTTGGAAAACACACTTTTAAACTACCTGTTGTGCCAGCAAATATGCAGACGATTTTGGATGAGAACGTAGCAGAGCAGCTTGCTAAGGGTGGGTACTTCTATATTATGCATCGTTTTGATGAGGCGGGGCGCATTCCTTTTATCAAACGTATGCACGATCAAGGGCTCATTGCTTCCATTTCTGTTGGTGTTAAGGACTATGAGTATGATTTTGTTAGCCAACTCAAGGCTGATGCTCCTGAGTATATCACGATTGATATTGCCCATGGTCATGCGGATAGCGTGATTTCTATGATTCAGCACATCAAGAAAGAATTACCAGATACTTTTGTCATTGCTGGGAATGTGGGAACACCAGAAGCTGTGCGTGAACTGGAAAATGCTGGTGCGGATGCTACTAAGGTCGGAATCGGTCCTGGTAAGGTCTGCATCACCAAGGTCAAGACTGGTTTTGGCACAGGTGGTTGGCAGTTGGCAGCACTTCGCTGGTGTGCTAAAGCGGCTCGCAAACCGATTATTGCTGATGGTGGGATTCGTACTCATGGCGATATTGCTAAGTCTATTCGTTTCGGCGCTAGCATGGTCATGATTGGTTCTCTTTTTGCAGGACATATCGAAAGCCCAGGGAAAACGATTGAAGTCGACGGTGAACAGTTCAAAGAATACTATGGTTCAGCTTCTCAATACCAAAAAGGGGCTTATAAAAATGTGGAAGGAAAACGCATTTTACTTCCTGCAAAAGGACATTTGCAAGACACCCTTACTGAGATGGAGCAGGATCTGCAAAGTGCCATTTCCTACGCAGGTGGACGCAAGGTTGCTGACCTCAAGCACGTTGATTATGTGATTGTGAAAAACTCTATCTGGAATGGTGATGCATCCCACTAATGGACGCATACCCCACCCATAAAAAACTTGTTATTAGAGCAAATTTCTGTTATAATAAAACAAGTTTCCACCCTTAGTGTAATGGATATCACGTAAGATTCCGGTTCTTGAGATGGGGGTTCGATTCCCTCAGGGTGGATATAAATAGTCCAAAAAAGCTTTTAAATAAGGCTTTTTTCTTTATACTGCTCCTAAAATTAAAAATTATCTACTAAAAAATGCTCAAATCCTTTCTAGTTCCGTTTTAAAGTGACTCAGGGGGCTTTTTTTGTTATAATAGAAAGGATCGTAATTATTAGAAAGAGGTCAGTATGAAAGAATTACAAACTGTACTGAAAGACCGTTTTGCAATCGAATTTGCAGATAAAAAGCTACTGGAAACTGCCTTTACTCATACGAGTTATGCCAATGAGCACCGCCTCTTAAAAATTTCACACAATGAACGCTTGGAATTTTTAGGAGACGCTGTTCTGCAATTATTGATTTCAGAATATCTGTATAAGAAATATCCTAAAAAACCAGAGGGCGATTTGTCCAAGCTCCGTGCCATGATTGTCCGTGAGGAGAGTTTGGCTGGTTTTGCGCGTGATTGCCAGTTTGATCAGTTTATCAAACTAGGAAAAGGGGAAGAAAAGTCTGGTGGTCGCAATCGTGACACCATTCTTGGTGATGCTTTTGAAGCCTTTCTGGGTGCTTTGCTTTTAGACAAGGATGTGGCTAGGGTAAAAGAGTTTATCTATCAGGTTATGATTCCCAAGGTTGAAGCAGGTGACTTTGAGATGATTAAGGATTACAAGACTCATCTGCAAGAGTTGCTCCAGGTCAATGGGGATGTGGACATTCGCTACCAGGTTATCTCTGAGACGGGACCTGCTCATGATAAGGTTTTTGATGTAGAAGTTCTGGTTGAAGGAAAGAGTATTGGAAAAGGCCAAGGGCGTTCTAAGAAGTTAGCAGAACAAGAAGCCGCAAAAAATGCCGTTGAGAAAGGGCTGGATTCATGTATTTAAAGGAAATTGAGATTCAGGGATTCAAGTCTTTTGCTGATAAGACCAAAGTCGTCTTTGACCAAGGTGTGACAGCTGTCGTTGGTCCAAATGGATCTGGAAAGTCAAATATCACGGAAAGTCTGCGATGGGCCTTGGGAGAGTCTAGTGTCAAAAGCCTTCGTGGTGGTAAGATGCCCGATGTCATTTTTGCTGGGACTGAAAGTCGGAAACCGCTCAATTATGCTTCGGTTGTCGTGACTTTGGATAATGAAGATGCCTTTATCAAGGATGCAGGACAAGAAATCAAGGTAGAGCGCCATATCTATCGTAGTGGAGATAGTGAGTATCGAATTGATGGCAAGAAAGTCCGTCTGCGTGATGTACATGACCTTTTCTTAGATACGGGTCTGGGACGTGATTCCTTCTCTATTATTTCCCAAGGGAAGGTTGAGGAGATTTTTAATTCCAAGCCTGAAGAACGTCGAGCTATTTTTGAAGAAGCTGCTGGAGTTTTAAAGTACAAGACTCGTAGAAAAGAAACAGAAAGCAAACTACAGCAAACTCAAGACAATCTAGACCGTTTAGAGGATATTATCTATGAGTTGGACAATCAAATCAAGCCTCTTGCAAAACAAGCCGAGAACGCTCGTAAGTTTCTCGACTTGGATGGTCAACGTAAGGCTATTTACTTGGATGTACTGGTTGCCCAAATCAAGGAAAACAAGGCTGAACTTGAGCTGACAGAAGAAGAACTAACGCAGGTTCAGGAACTCTTGACCAGTTATTACCAAAAGCGTGAAGAGTTAGAAGAGGAAAATCAAAGTCTTAAAAAGAAACGCCAAGATCTCCAAACTGAAATGGCCAAGGATCAAGGAAGCTTAATGGATTTGACTAGTTTGATCAGTGACTTAGAGCGAAAACTAGCCCTATCCAAACTGGAATCCGAGCAAGTAGCCCTCAATCAACAAGAAGCACAAACCCGTTTGGCGACTTTGGAAGATAAGAGAAAGGCTCTAAGTAAGGAAAAGGTTGAAAAAGAAGAGAATCTGGAACAGTTAGAGGAAAGTCTAGCTGAGAACAACAAGGAACTCAATCGCCTAGAAGCAGAGTTGTTAGCATTTTCAGATGATCCTGACCAAATGATCGAGCTCCTGCGTGAACGTTTTGTGGCGCTCTTACAAGAAGAAGCGGATGTCTCAAACCAGTTGACACGAATAGAGAATGAACTGGAGAACAGCCGTCAGCTGTCTCAAAAACAAGCAGATCAACTTGAGAAATTGAAAGAGCAACTGGCTACAGCTAAAGAGAAAGCAAGTCAGCAAAAGACTGAGCTTGAAACTGCCAAGGAGCAGGTTCAGAAATTATTGGCAGACTACCAAGCTAATGCCAAGGAGCAAGAGGAACAGAAAGTTTCTTTCCAAGCCCAGCAGAGCCAACTCTTTGACCGTCTGGATAGTCTCAAAAACAAGCAGGCTAGAGCCCAAAGTTTAGAGAATATCCTTAGAAATCATAGTAACTTTTACGCAGGTGTTAAGAGTGTTCTTCAAGAAAAAGAGCGTCTAGGTGGGATCATTGGTGCAGTCAGTGAGCATCTGACCTTTGATGTGCATTATCAAACTGCCCTAGAAATTGCGCTTGGAGCCAGCAGTCAGCATATCATTGTAGAAGATGAGAAAGCGGCAACCAAGGCTATTGATTTTCTCAAGCGCAACAGAGCTGGTCGTGCGACCTTCCTTCCTTTGACAACGATTAAGGCGCGTACAATATCTAGTCAGAATCAAGATGCTATTGCAGCAAGTCCAGGATTTCTGGGCATGGCAGATGAGTTGGTGTCGTTTGATAAGAGATTAGAAGCCATTTTTAAGAACTTGCTAGCCACGACAGCAATTTTTGATACTGTAGAACATGCGCGTGCAGCAGCTCGTCAAGTTCGCTATCAGGTTCGCATGGTGACACTTGATGGTACCGAATTGCGCACAGGTGGTTCCTACGCGGGTGGTGCCAATCGTCAAAATAACAGTATTTTCATCAAGCCAGAACTAGAGCAATTACAAAAAGAAATTGCTGAAGAAGAAACTAGTCTGCGTTCTGAAGAGGCAAGCTTGAAGACCTTGCAAGATGAGATGGCGGTATTGACAGAAAGATTAGAATCCATCAAATCTCAGGGTGAGCAAGCTCGTATTCAGGAGCAAGGCTTGTACCTTGCTTATCAACAAACCAACCAGCAAGTGGAAGAGTTAGAAACTCTTTGGAAACTTCAAGAAGAGGAATTAAATCGTCTTTCTCTCGGAGATTGGCAAGCGGACAAGGAAAAATGCCAAGAGCGTCTTGCTACCATTGCCAGTGAAAAGCGAAATCTGGAAGCTGAGATTGAAGAGATTAAGTCTAACAAAAACGCCATTCAAGAACGTTATCAAAACTTGCAGGAACAGATTTCTCAAGCGCGCTTGCTTAAGTCCGAACTGCAAGGACAAAAGCGGTACGAAGTGACTGATATTGAACGCTTAGGAAAGGAACTGGATAGTCTGGATATCGAACAAGAGGAGATTCAGCGTCTCCTCCAAGAAAAGGTTGATAATCTCGAGAAAGTTGATACGGATTTGCTAAGTCAGCAAGAGGAAGAGGCCAAAACTCAGAAAACAAATCTCCAACAAGGTCTGATTCGCAAGCAGTTTGAGTTGGATGATATAGAGGGTCAACTGGATGATATTGCCAGTCATTTGGATCAGGCTCGTCAGCAGAATGAGGAGTGGATTCGCAAACAAACACGTGCTGAAGCTAAGAAGGAAAAAGTCAGCGAACGCTTGCGCCATCTACAAGCTCAATTAACAGACCAGTACCAGATCAGCTACACAGAGGCGCTAGAAAAGGCTCATGAACTGGAAAATCTCAATCTGGCAGAGCAAGAGGTTAAGGATTTAGAGAAGGCGATTCGTTCGCTGGGTCCTGTCAATTTGGATGCTATTGAACAGTACGAAGAAGTCCACAATCGTTTGGATTTCCTAAATAGCCAACGTGATGATATTTTGTCTGCGAAAAACTTGCTTCTTGAGACCATCACGGAGATGAATGATGAGGTTAAGGAACGCTTCAAATCAACCTTTGAGGCTATTCGTGAGTCCTTTAAAGTGACCTTTAGACAGATGTTTGGCGGTGGTCGGGCAGACTTGATATTGACTGAGGGCGATCTTTTAACAGCTGGTGTGGAGATTTCTGTCCAACCACCAGGTAAGAAAATCCAATCTCTCAACCTCATGAGTGGTGGTGAGAAAGCCCTATCAGCTTTGGCTTTGCTCTTCTCAATTATCCGAGTTAAGACCATTCCTTTCGTCATCTTGGACGAGGTAGAGGCGGCGCTGGACGAAGCCAATGTCAAACGTTTTGGGGATTACCTCAACCGCTTTGACAAGGATAGTCAGTTCATCGTCGTAACCCACCGTAAGGGGACGATGGCGGCAGCGGACTCTATCTATGGAGTTACCATGCAAGAATCAGGTGTCTCCAAGATTGTTTCGGTTAAGTTAAAAGATTTAGAAGAAACAATAGACTAGTTACCAAATGATAGCATCTCATAGGAGGTGCTATTTTTTAAAACTAAAATGTTAAATTTTCTCTTAAGGTCAGTTCAGGCGCAAAAAACGACATTTGGGATTTCCTCTTAGCGAAAAGACTTGCTCTATGATATAATAGTTTCATGATTACAACAGTACCTATTAAGAACGAAAAAGATATTGCAGTACCGGGTAAAACAGTCCTTGTACTAGGTTATTTTGATGGCATCCACAAGGGGCATCAGAAACTTTTTGAAGTGGCCAGCAAGGCTTCAATGAAGGATTATCTGCCAGTTGTCGTGATGACCTTTACAGAGTCGCCAAAACTTGCCTTGCAACCTTACCAACCTGAGCTCATGCTCCATATCGTCAATCACGAGGAACGTGAGCACAAGATGAAGTGGCATGGAGTAGAGGCTCTCTTCTTACTTGACTTTAGTAGCAAATTTGCTAGTTTAACGGGTCAAGAATTCTTTGATACCTATATCAAGGCTTTAAAACCAGCTATCATTGTGGCAGGATTTGACTATACCTTTGGCTCTGATAAGAAAACTGCAGATGACCTGAAGGACTATTTTGATGGAGAGATCATCATTGTTCCTCCGGTCGAGGACGAAAAGGGCAAGATTAGTTCCACACGGATTCGTCAGGCTATTCTTGATGGAGATATAAAGGAAGTCAATCATCTGCTCGGCACTCCGCTCCCATCTCGTGGGATGGTCGTTCATGGAAATGCTCGTGGGCGTACTATCGGTTATCCAACAGCCAATCTGGTTCTAAGAGATCGAACTTACATGCCAGCAGATGGTGTCTATGTAGTCGATGTAGAAGTACAACGTCAGAGATATCGTGGCATGGCAAGTGTGGGGAAAAATGTCACCTTTGATGGCGAAGAACCACGTTTTGAAGTCAATATTTTTGACTTTTCAGATGACATTTACGGTGAGACCATCATTGTTTACTGGCTGGACCGTGTCCGTGATATGGTCAAATTTGACTCCGTAGAGGAACTGGTAGACCAACTCCAGAAAGACGAAGAGATTGCTCGGAACTGGAAGGATGAAGAGTAAAAAAGTTTAAAAAAGTGAACTATATTTTGTGTTTGCTTTTTTATTTTTGAAAGAAATTTTTATAGCGAGAAACATAATTGAAGCTTGATTGAAAATCTGTTAAAATAGTGATATTCATAACTTTAAAAACCAAAGAAAAGAGACTATATGATTACAGGCGAATTAAAAAGTAAAATCGATCAGCTGTGGGAAATGCTGTGGACTGAAGGAAATGCAAATCCTCTAACAAATATTGAACAATTGACCTATCTTCTGTTTATGAAGGATCTGGATAGTGTCGAACTTGGACGCGAAAGCGATGCTGAGTTTTTAGGGATTTCTTATGAGGGAATTTTTCCAAAAGACAAACCTGAATACCGTTGGTCAACCTTTAAAAATATAGGAGATGCTCAGGAAGTCTATCGTTTAATGACCCAGGAGATTTTTCCATTTATGAAGAATCTTAAGGGTGATACTGACGATACAGCTTTTTCACGTTATATGCGAGAAGCTATCTTTCAAATTAATAAACCTGCTACGCTCCAAAAGGTGATTTCTATATTAGATGAATTTCCAACTAGAGGGTCAGATATAGATTTTTATAATGACACACAGGGAATTAATGATATTGGCGACATCTATGAATATCTGCTATCAAAATTGTCAACCGCAGGTAAAAATGGACAATTCCGTACACCTCGTCACATCATCGATATGATGGTTGAGTTGATGCAACCAACTATCAAGGATATTATCTCAGATCCTGCTATGGGGTCTGCTGGTTTCTTAGTATCTGCTAGCCGCTACCTAAAGCGTAAAAAAGATGAATGGGAAACCAATCCAGATAATATCAACCATTTTCATAACAATATGTTTCATGGAAATGATACGGATACAACCATGCTTAGACTTGGTGCAATGAATATGATGCTGCATGGAGTGGAAAATCCACAAATTAGTTATCTTGACTCACTATCTCAAGATAATGAAGAAGCAGATAAATACACTTTAGTTCTAGCAAATCCTCCATTTAAGGGATCGCTTGACTACGATTCAACTTCAAATGATCTTCTTGCGACTGTAAAAACCAAAAAAACAGAATTGCTTTTCCTTGCTCTTTTCTTGCGTACATTGAAACCAGGGGGACGTGCAGCAGTTATTGTACCTGACGGTGTCCTCTTTGGTTCTTCTAAAGCCCATAAAGGAATTCGTCAGGAAATTGTAGAGAATCATAAATTGGATGCTGTAATATCAATGCCAAGTGGCGTTTTCAAACCTTATGCTTGAGTTTCAACTGCCATTCTCATCTTTACAAAAACTGGAAATGGTGGAACGGATAAGGTCTGGTTTTACGATATGAAAGCAGATGGTTTAAGTTTGGATGATAAACGACAACCGATCAGTGATAATGATATTCCAGATATTATTCAACGTTTCCATCAACTTGACAACGAAGCAGAACGTAAGAGAACGGACCAGTCTTTCTTTGTTCCAGTCGATGAGATAAAGGATAATGATTATGATTTATCGATCAATAAATACAAAGAAATTGAGTATGAAAAAGTTGAGTATGAACCAACAGAAGTCATCTTAAAGAAAATTAATGATCTAGAAAAAGAAATTCAAGCTGGCTTGGCAGAGTTAGAAGAATTACTCAAGTAGGGAGATGGATGTATGAAAAAAGTGAAGTTGGGGGAAGTTTGTGAGATATTAAATGGATTTGCCTTCAAGAGTTTGCTATATGTTAATGAAGGCATTCGTATTATAAGAATTACTAATGTTCAAAAAGGATACATCGAAGATAGTGATCCCAAATACTATCCAATTGAATATACAAATTCAATCGAGAAGTATATTTTAAAAGAAAATGATTTGCTTATGTCTTTAACAGGAAATGTTGGAAGAGTAGGATTAATAAGTAAAACAATGCTTCCTGCTGCGTTAAATCAACGGGTTGCCTGTTTAAGAACTATTGATAGTTTAATTTCCAAAGAATATGTATTTCAATTTCTTAATTCAGATCTGTTTGAGCAGTCAGCAATAAGAAGTTCTAATGGTGTTGCTCAAAAAAATTTAAGTACAGACTGGTTAAAAAAAGTAGAGATTGCTTATCCTTCAGTTGAGCAACAAGAGTTGATTACCAGTACGTTAAATTTGATTGAACGATTAATTTGCTGTCGTAAAGAACAAAATAAAAAATTGAACGAGCTCGTCAAATCCCGATTTAACGAGATGTTTGGGGATCCTGTTTTGAATGATATGGGGTGGGAGATTGAAACACTAGATAAAGTTGGAACGATTGGTAGAGGTGTTTCTAAGTATAGACCACGTAACGCTTCGGAATTATTTGGAGGAATCTATCCGTTTATACAGACAGGAGATGTAGCTAATTCAGGAAACTATATTGTAGATTATCATTCTACATATTCTGAGTTTGGTCTTAAACAAAGTAAATTGTGGGATAAAGGAACATTATGTATAACTATCGCAGCTAATATAGCTAAAACAAGTATATTGGCTTTTGATTCATGTTTTCCAGATAGCATTGTTGGCTTTATTCCGGGAGAAAGAACCAATAATATGTTTATTCATTATTGGTTTAGTTACTTTCAAAAGATGCTAGAAAGTCAAGCTCCAGAATCAGCTCAAAAGAATATAAATTTAAAAATATTAAGTGAACTAAAAGTAATCCTCCCCCCTCTAGCCCTCCAAAACGAATTCGCGGACTTTGTGGCTCAGGTCGACAAATCACAATTGGCAATTCAAAAATCTCTGGAAGAATTGGAAACCTTGAAAAAATCACTTATGCAGGAGCATTTCGGTTAAGATTCGAGATGAAATAGCAGTTTTACACTATCATTGTAATTACCATAATTATTTGTTATAATACTTCAAAGGAGGAAATCAGATGGTCGTAAAAACAAGAAAACAAGGAAATTCAATCACCATTACGATTCCAAGCGAGTTCAATATTCCAAGTGGTGTTAAATACGAAGCGAAATTGTTACCAAGCGGTGAAATTATCTTTACTCCTGAAGAATTGGATCATCAGGTCTCTTATGTTTCTGATGATGCCTTTAACTTAAAATTGGATACAATTTTTGATGAATACGACGATGTTTTCAAAGCTTTGGTGGAAAAATGACAGTCTATCTAACAGAAAAGCAAATTGAAAAAATCAATGCTTTAGTAATTCAACGGTATTCTCCAAAGGAGCAAATTCAAACAGTTAGTCCTTCAGCGTTAAATATGATTGTGAACTTACCAGAACAATTTGTTTTTGGCAAACCTCTTTATCCAACAATTTTTGATAAAGCAACAATATTATTTGTCCAATTGATAAAGAAGCATGTTTTTGCCAATGCCAATAAACGAACGGCCTTCTTTGTTTTGGTGAAGTTTTTACAATTAAATGGTTATCACTTTACTGTTTCCGTGGAAGAAGCGGTTGATATGTGCGTGACTATAGCGGTAGAAGCTTTAACTGATGAAAAAATGATAAGCTACTCTAAATGGATTTCTGAACATTCTATCAGAGAAAAGGTCAAAAAGTGAGATAGTATGCTGGATTGAAATGAGCATAAGAAAATAAATGAACAGGCAATATTAGAATTCTGTGATGCAGAAACTGATATTGCCTCTTTTTATTGATGAGTAATAATGAAAGTGAGAATTTATGGAATCAAAAGTTACAATTATCATACAAGAAATGTTACCACTTTTAAACAATGAACAATTACTAGCATTGAGAGAGAGTTTAGAACGCCATCTAGTGGATGGAAAAAAGCAGCAAAAGTATTCGAATAATTATCTGTTGCAACTATTCATCACTGCTAAGCAGGTGGAGGGCTGTAGCGCAAAAACAATACGTTATTATCAGAGAACAATTGAAAATTTGTTTCATCATAGTAAGGAGTCTGTGACACAACTGACAACAGATGATTTAAGAAGTTATCTAGCAAATTATCAGTCTGAAAAGGACTGTAGTAAGGCGAATTTGGATAATATTCGGCGTATATTGTCTTCTTTTTTTGCTTGGCTTGAACAAGAGGAATATATCATCAAGAATCCTATTCGAAGGATTAAAAAAATTAAGACAGAACAAACTGTAAAAGAAACTTATACGGATGAACATCTGGAAATTATGCGGGATAACTGTGAAAATTTAAGAGATTTGGCAATGATTGACCTACTAGCATCAACAGGTATGCGTGTAGGAGAACTGGTCCAATTGAATCGTTCTGATATCGATTTTGAAAACAGAGAGTGTGTTGTTTTTGGAAAAGGAAAAAAAGAAAGACCCGTATATTTTGATGCTCGTACGAAAATTCATTTAAGAAACTATCTCAATGATAGAAAAGATAGCTATCCTGCTCTTTTTGTAACGCTAGTTGGAAAAGCTCAGAGACTTGGAATTGCGGGTGTCGAGATTCGATTGAGAAAGTTAGGACATAAACTTGGAATACAAAAGGTTCATCCACATAAATTCAGAAGAACCTTAGCGACTAAGGCGATTGATAAAGGAATGCCTATCGAACAAGTCCAAAGACTACTAGGTCACAGCAAAATTGACACTACCCTTGCCTATGCCATGGTCAACCAAAGCAATGTTAAATATTCGCACCAAAAATTCATCTCTTAAATGCAAATCCCGATTTAACGAGATGTTTGGGGATCCTGTTTTGAATGATATGGGTTGGGAAAGATGTCGATTAAAAGATATATCAGTAGAAAAGTTAGCATACGGTTCAGGCGCGTCAGCAATTGAATTTTCAGGATTAAGATATATTCGTATAACCGATATTGATACTTGTGGAAATTTAAAACCTGAAAAGAAATCACCTAGCCAATTTGACGAAAAATATTTATTAAATACAGGTGATATATTGTTTGCTCGAAGTGGTGCTACAGTTGGTAAAACTTTTTTATATTCGAAGAAGAAGCATGGTCCGGCACTATATGCAGGATACTTGATTAGACTGATACCTAATCATTCCCTAGTGAACCCTATTTTTGTTTATCACTTTACAAAGACAAAGTACTATAATGATTTTATTGCTAAAGTTCAGAATGCAGTTGCGCAGCCAAATATTAATGCAAAACAATATAGTGAACTAGATTTCATCCTCCCCCCTCTTTCCCTCCAAAACGAGTTCGCAGACTTTGTGGCTCAGGTCGACAAATCACAATTTGCTTGTGGGATAGTTATAAAACTGTGGAGAAATAGCTTGAAATCTAGTATAATATAGCTATCTATTTATTCAAAGTGAGAGAAAAATGGGAAATTTTGATTTTCTTTTAAATAACGAAGAGTATGAATCTTTTTCAAAGCCTTGTATAGAAGCTGAAAATATGATTGCGACATCTACTGTGGCTACTGCTTTTATGGCGCGTCGTGCTTTGGAGCAGGCTGTTCATTGGATATATAGTCACGATTCATATCTAGAAGCTCCCTATCGTGCTACTTTATCTTCTTTGGTATGGGATGATGATTTTAGAGAGATTGTGGATCCTGAGCTCCACAGGCAGATTGTTCTTTTAATTCGATGGGGAAATCACGCTGCACATGGTGGAGAAATTAAGGAACGAGAAGCGATTTTGGCTTTGCATCATTTGTATCAGTTTGTCAATTTTATTGATTATTGCTACAGTAACAAGTTTGCGGAGCGTTATTTCGATGAGAAGTTATTGCCACTTACAGCAAACATCAAGTTTCGAGAAACGCCACAATCTATGGCGAAATTACAAAACAGTTTGCCAGATCTTCCTGATTTCGATGAACAGATGGCTAGTCAGTCCTTGGCTGTTCAAGAGACTTATACTGAAAAACGTGAAACAGCAGCTCTACGGCAAGATGTATCTTTCCATATCGATCAACTATCTGAATCAGAGACAAGAAAACTCTTTATTGATATCGATCTCCGTTTAGCAGGTTGGACATTTGAGGAAAACTGTCGTGTTGAGGTAGCCGTTCATGGTTTGAAGCATGGTACAGGAACTGGATACTGTGACTATGTCCTTTATGGCAAAAATGGGAAAGTTCTAGCAATTGTTGAAGCTAAAAAGGCATCTGTAAATCCAGAAGTAGGGGAAGTACAGGTCAAGGAATATGCTGAAGTTCTTGAGAAACAAATCGGCTATCGGCCAATTTGCTTTATTACCAACGGTTTGAAGCACTACATACTTGATGGTGTTAATCGTCGCCAGATTGCAGGGTTCTACTCTCAAGAAGAGTTGCAACTGTTGATGGACAGACGTCACTTGCAAAAACCACTCGAGGATATTTCTAGCAAAATTAGGGACGACATTTCTGGACGTCATTATCAGAAACATGCGATTACAAGTGTCTGTGAAGCATTCTCCAATAATCGGAGACAGGCACTCTTGGTCATGGCAACTGGGTCTGGGAAAACCCGCACAGCGGTTTCCCTAGTTGATATCCTTTCGCGTCATAACTGGGTAAAAAATGTTCTTTTTTTGGCTGATAGAACTTCCCTAGTTAAGCAAGCTTATGATTCATTTAGGAAATTACTTCCAGATCTTTCAGTTTGCAATTTCTTAGAGGATAAAGATGGTGCTCGATCTAGTCGAATGGTTTTTTCAACCTATCCGACTATGATAGGGGCGATCAGTGATCAAGAAGAAGTAAATCAACGCCCCTTCACTGTTGGGCACTTTGATCTCATCATAATTGACGAGTCTCACCGTTCTATTTATCAGAAATACAAATCAATTTTTGATTATTTTGATGCAAGGATTGTAGGATTAACTGCCACTCCGCGTCAAGATTTGGATAAAAATACCTATAGTTTCTTTAACTTGGAGAATGGTGTTCCAACATACGCATACGATCTGGAAGAGGCTGTCAAAGATGGCTATTTAGTAGCTTATCATTCGATTGAAACGAAGTTGAAACTACCTACGGATGGTCTACATTACGATGATTTATCTCAAGACGAAAAAGAATATTTTGATAGTCAATTTGAAGATGGTAGTTCTGAGAAAGATATTGATCCTAAGGATTTTAATACCTCTATTTTCAATAGAAAAACAGTTAAAATTGTTCTAGATGAACTAATGACAAGAGGGATTCAGACAGCTTCAGGTGACGCAATTGGTAAAACCATTATCTTTGCTAAAAACCATCGACACGCTGAATACATCAGAGATATTTTTAACGAACGCTATCCTGAAAAAGGAAGCGATTATGCTCAAGTGATTGATTATAGCATTAAGCATTATCAAACCTTAATTGATGATTTTAAAATTAAGGAGAAATACCCTCAAATTGCAATTTCTGTTGATATGTTGGATACAGGTATTGATGTACCAGAGGTTGTTAATTTAATCTTTTTCAAGAAAGTGCGTTCTAAAACTAAGTTTTGGCAGATGATTGGCCGTGGAACCCGTCTTTGTAAAGATTTATTCGGCCCTGAGCAGGATAAGGAAAATTTCTTGGTATTCGATTATGGTGATAATTTTGAATATTTCAAAGCTGATCCAAGAGAAGGAGATGGTCGTCACATTGTTTCTCTGACTCAACGTTTGTTTAACACCAAGGTGGACTTGATTCGTGAACTGCAGGAGCTTCGTTATCAAGATGATCAGTTTGCTAGAGAATACCGTCAACAACTCGTCTCAGAACTTCATGGACGTATGGTGAGCTTAAATGAGTTAGACTTTAGGGTTCGTATGGTCTTAGATACAGTTTATACTTACAGAAAGTTGGAAAATTGGCAAAATCTAACGACCGTCACAAGTGAAACAATCCAGAAAGATCTTTCTCCGATTCTATTTGAAGAAAATAAAGAAGACGAGATGGCGAGACGATTTGATTTATGGCTGTTTCAGATACAGTTAGGACAACTGTTGGCTAAGCCAGCAACTGTCCATATATCTCAAGTTATGAAAACAGCTAAAGCCCTTGCTAGGGTTGGCAATATCCCACAGGTTTTTGCACAGGCTGAAATTATCAGGAAAGTACAAGAACCTGAATTTTGGGAAGAAGTTAGTTTATCCGAGTTGGAAAAAATACGCCTTGCGCTTCGAGATTTACTACAGTTTCTGGATAAACCGGAACGCACTGTATATTATGTCAATTTTGATGATCACATTCTTTCCACTGTCCATGATACTAAGCCATATTTACAAGTCAATGACCTACGATCTTATAATGAAAAAGTTGAACATTATTTGAGAACTCATCTAGATGATGAAGCAATTTCTAAGTTATACCATAATGAAAAATTGACCTCTCAGGATTTACTTGCACTTGAAACATTGTTATGGGAAAAATTAGGTAGCAAGTCAGATTACCAACAACATTATGAAAATAAGGCAATTCCTAGATTGGTTCGTGAGATTATTGGTTTGGATAGAGAGTCTGCCAATCAAGTTTTTTCTAAATTTTTATCGGATGAGAGTCTCAATGCCAAGCAGATTTCCTTTGTGAAATTGATTGTAGATTACATTGTAGAAAATGGTTGTTTGGAGACTAAAGTTTTAACACAAGAGCCGTTTAAATCGTATGGTTCGGTTCAACTACTCTTTCAACACCAACTCCCTATACTTCGTAATATTGTCCAAACAATTGAACTCATCAATGATCGAGCTGGAGAAGCAGCGTAAATAATAAGAGGTTATAAATGCAAACGCAAGAAGAAATGAATATTCTGGTACCTGAAAAATTAGCAGAAATTGAGCGTGATTATGGAGTCACAGTTTTGTGGGCTATCGAGTCTGGTAGTCGTGCATGGGGCTTTGAGTCTCCTGATAGTGACTTTGATGTACGATTTATCTACAAACACAAGCGAGATTTTTATCTCCATTTGAATGAACAGCGTGATGTTATCGAGTTACCAATTGACGATACTTGGGATGTGAGCGGTTGGGATTTAGACAAAACTTTAAAACTCCTTTATAAGTCAAATCCTACACTGTTTGAATGGTTACAGTCGCCAATTGTTTATCAACAAACGGATTTTATCGAACGTATACGTCCTCTTGCAAACCAGTATTTTTCAGAGAAAAAAATGCTCTACCATTACTTGAATACTGCTAGAACTCAAATGAATAAGTATCTTTCTGGAGACAAGGTCAAACCTAAAAAGTATTTCTACGTGCTGCGTCCCATTTTGGCTTGTCGTTGGATAGAAAAATACCATTCAGTCCCTCCGATTTTATTTGACGATTTGGTCAAAGAATTGCTTCCGTCTCAAATGAAGGAGCATGTGTCAAGTTTGCTTAATATCAAGGTAAACGGTCCTGAAGGTATGGAAATTGATCCGATTAAGCCAATTCAAGATTATATTTTAGATAATATCCAAGAGCTTGATGTATACGTTCAAAGCGTTACTGAGATGAAGAAAGACTGGAAAGCTCTAAATCAATTTTTCCTTGAAGAATTAAGTTACGACTGAGGTTGTTTATGGGGAAATGGACATGTAAATGCGGGCAAGCAATGAACGACCACCTAGCGCCCGATCCAAATGCTTATTCAGTTTATTTGGATGAGTTGTTTGAAGAAATCATGAATAAAGCTGACGACCATAATAAAATTTCTTATGATGATATTTCAGAAGCTTCTTTTTATATGTGGAAGTGCCCTGAGTGTGGAAGCTTCATGGTTTTTGGCGAAGACGGGGATGGAGATCGCTTTACTTTTTATGAGCGCCAAGAAGTAGAAAAGGTAGAGCCTCTCTTTGATCCAGATCAAGAGCTAAATCTTGTTGTGGTTGAGTTTCAGGAGGGAGGGAATGGCTATACTTATATCTGCGATGACCCAAATATCCATATTGGGCACGCTGTTATTGTCCCAGTAGGGAAAGAAAATACTGAAAAAACTGCTTTAGTTGTACAGAAGTATCATGCCCTACCAAAGGATATTACCTTTCCTGTTGAAAAGTTAAAACGTGTCATCCGTAGGTATTCACATTTCGACCCATTCACTTCGAAAATCGTTTGTAGAAATTTAATTAAGCTTGGAAGAATTCTTGATGCTTGCTCTAAAAATGCTAAACCTGTCACTCAGCAAACATATCATGGTATCAAAACTCCCTTAGGTTATTTCTGGTTAGAATTAAATGGAGTTCCAATTCCAATGAAAATCACACAGATTCAAGTCAAAGATAAAAAGTACCAAGTGGATGGCGCCCTTTATATAAAGCCTTTAGAGATTAACTGTAGAAGATTCTATGAGCTGGAATTATGTGCAGATTTTGATATTGATGCCTCTAGATGGATTGATGTTCTTTCTGATGAAAATGCTTGGGGCAATAGCTGGGAACTAAATGGTCTTCAATTTGGTATTACTGCAGGGGAATCTCCAGAATTTGAAGACGAAGTTGCTGCAAGAAAATATAGCCGTATCCCACTTTATTATGACTGGCACCCTGAATTTGAAGATTATTATGGATTCAGTTTAGCTTGGAAAAAATACGAATCTGATAGCGATTTATCAATAGATTTCTATACAACGTAAGATGCAGGAGAATAAGCATGAATCAAGCATGGGAATTATTGTTTGAAGGAAAAATTGAAGAGGCTAAAAAATTAGTTGAAGCTGATTTTTCTTTGGAAACTTGCACTAATTTTAGTTTATTAAATTTGATGGGCTATATCTATCTTGAAGAGCAAAATTATAGCGAGTGCTTAAGTATTTACCAGCATTATATTGACTTAGCCCGAACTAAAAGTGACCAAGAAAATGAACATATTGGTTATCATCAGTTAGCGATGATTTACAGGGAAATGGGTCATTTTCAAAAAGCTCTACTCTATATCGATCAGGAAATACAAATTATAAAAAAATATTTTCCCAATGATGCTTTGAAATTTTCTGTTAACAACTATGAACAAGGCTACCTTCGTTTAAAGTTGGGAAATCTAGAAGAGGCAGAAAGATATATGCAAGAATCCCTAGATTTTGCTTTGACAACTGAGGACTTCATTGCCCAAGCATGTTCCTATAGAGGGATGGGAGAGATTTATCTGAAGCAAAATTCAAATAAATCACGAGATTATTTTTATCAATCTATTCAACTCTTTGAAAAAGCTGAGGATAAAATTGGAGCAGACGAGGTAAGAGCTTTATTACAAAATGGGAAGCAGTCCGACTGAGCTGAAGAAAAACAGTAAAAAGCAGAGATTCATGACGCAGAAAAGAGGCTAGTTTATAATTTCAACTACTGGAAGTTATGAACTAGCTTCAAAAGTTTGACAGAAAAAATCCAGTTATGGGACTTAGTGCATTTATATTATGTCTTCATTTTACAGAAACCGAAAGTAAATAACTATTTTTAATATAAAATTTTGTCTTTTATCATATTTTTTTGAAAAAAGCTAGTAATTTGACTGAAAAAATTTGCAATTCTCCACAAGAAAATATATAATATAGTTGAGATGGAAAAACGTTTTTAAAAGGAGGTGCACATTATGTTCTTAGGATTCTACTTCCGTTTTTGGTTCAGCATTTGGTGGCGTTAATAGAGGTTAGTGGTTGTTAAATTAAACTCAAATAGCTTTATGCCAGTAAGAAACTGAAATATTCAGTTTAATATGAGTTTTATTTTTTCTAGTAAATCAACGTTTTCTATCACAACTCTATTGCAGTTAAGCTATGATATGTGATGATTGTCAACCCTATCTTGTTAACATTTTTATGGTCTCGAGAAATCTTATTTCTTGGGACTTTTTCTATTGTTTGAAAGATTGTGTGTTGATTTTGTTGAACTAGGAGAACAAAAAAGACAAGCTACTTTAAAAAGTAATTTGTCTGTTGTTGGATCACTTTTTATTAAAACACGCGATAAACGTAAGGATTTTCTGGTTTGTCTACTTTTGTGAAACTCTCAACTTCCAGTGTTGGGAGTTTTTGTTTGAGTTCTTTATGATAGTGGAGAGTGAGAGTTCCTTTGGCAGTAATCCAGGTATTGTCAGGATACTGGCGTGAGTTTCCCTTAGTCAGGAGTCCATATACTCCAGAGTCTGCGATACAGTGGATGATTCCAAAGCGAAAGAGGAATTGGCTATCTGGGTGGCTAGGGTCGTTATAGACAAAGCCTGTAAACGCGATTTTCTTTCCTTCAAACTCTTGAGGGTAGTCATAGAGAATTTCCATGACCTCCATATAGTTTTCATCAGTAACTTGAATGGTTGGCTGGGAGAGGTATTTATCAGCTGTAGCCCTCATTTCCTTTTCATAAGCAGATTTTGAAAAATAGGTACTGGTATCGGGTTTAAGGTATTGACTGGATGTGCCTTCGCTTGCCTGAATGGCTGTGTTGATTCCCTCAGCAAGTGGGAAATGATATCCCTTAGCAGATACGGTTCTCGAGTCCAAACTTACTGTCGGAAAGGCAACTCCAATCAACAGAGGTAGTGACAGTAACAGGATGCTGATTCGTCTAGCTCGACGACTTTCCAAATGGCTGTGAGAGTTGATTTTCTTAATCCAGATATAGAATTGGACCAGAGCCAACAGAAGAGAAAGGAGCATGGAGATATAGACTAGATAGGAATAGTGGAGGTTGATGTAGTGACTGAGCTTGCCAGATAGCTGCAGATACAGAGTTAGGGCAAAATAACCAAGTAAAATGAAAAATCGGATCATAGCATCACTCCTATCATGTAAGAATAAAGCAAGACAAGCACTGTCACGATGCCCATGAATTGCCAGATGAAGCGCGCTTTGAGATAGTGTTTCATCATGAGAAGATTTTTGATATCAAGCATGGGGCCAATGACCAGAAAGGCAAGGACTGGCGCTAGGCCGAAGCTCGAGAGGAGAGAAGCACCGATAAAGGCGTCCGCCTCGCTACAAAGAGAGAGGAGAAAGGCAAGAAACATGAGCAAGAGAATCGCAAGGACTGGATTAGCACTGATAGAGGTCAGGATCCGAGTTGGGACATAGACCTGTACGATAGCTGCAAAGAGACAACCAAAGACCAAGTAACGCCCCATATCGAAAAACTCGTCAATAGCTTGTATAAAGACCTGAAAGACTTTTCTAGCAGGAGTCAAGTGTGAAAAGTCATGTTCATGACAAGTAATAGAATTCTCTTTTTGAATGGGTTCCTTCCAGAAAAATCCTAGGAAAATCCCCAGAACCAAAGCAATCACAATAGCTCCCAGAGATCGCAAGAAGGTAATTTTTAAGGAATTACCAAAGGCAGAATAGGTAGCGAAAAGAACGATAGGATTGATGATGGGAGCAGTCACCAGAAAGGGAACGGCTGTGTAGCTAGGGACTTTCTTTTCCAGAAAACGATTGATAATCGGTACGATTCCACACTCACAAGAAGGAAAGAGAAAGCCAATGAAGGTACCAAAAAAGATTCTTCCCCAACGATTGCGAGGAAGAAACTCATAAACTTTATCAGGTGTGATATAGACCTCAATCACCCCCGAAATGAGACTCCCAATCAGGACAAAAGGAAGGGATTCGATGATGATAGAGAGAAAAATAGCTCCCGCTTGTAAGATGCTAGGAGGAAGAGATTGAAAAATCGTCATCTATTTTTTCTTCTCAACTTTTTCTTTTTTGTCTTTATTATCTGGGAAAGTGACTTGTGTTAAGTCAGGAAGTTTAGCAAATTCTTCAAACATCTTGTCCAAGTCATCCGTTTTTGTAAATTTAACAGCCATGGGCTTACCTCTTTTCTAAATTCTACCTCTATTATACTATTATTTTGTGGAAATGGGATTATTTTGATAATCAAAGAGGTAAAAATAGGTAAGGGGAAACAAGGGCTGTTCCTTATGGTATAATAGTTTTATGGATAAAAAATATGAAAAAATCTCCCAAGATTTGGGTGTAACCTTAAAGCAAATCGATACTGTTCTAAGTTTGACGGCTGAAGGGGCGACGATTCCCTTCATCGCGCGTTATCGCAAGGATATGACTGGTAGTCTGGATGAAGTGGCGATTAAGGCTATTATCGACTTGGATAAAAGTCTGACAAATCTCAACGACCGTAAAGAAGCTGTCTTGTCTAAGATTCAAGACCAAGGCAAGCTAACAAAGGAATTGGAAACAGCTATTCTGGCAGCTGAGAAATTAGCAGATGTAGAAGAACTCTATCTTCCTTACAAGGAAAAGCGACGGACCAAGGCAACCATTGCCCGTGAAGCTGGACTCTTTCCTCTTGCTCGCTTAATCTTGCAAAACGTAGCTGACTTAGAGAAAGAGGCCGAAAAGTTTGTCTGTGAAGGATTTACGACTGGTCAAGCAACCTTAGCTGGTGCAGTTGATATCTTGGTAGAAGCCTTATCAGAAGATGTCAACTTGCGCTCACTGACCTATCAGGAAGTGCTGAGACACTCTAAAATCACTTCACAAGTCAAGGATGAAAGTCTCGATGAGAAGCAAGTTTTTCAGATTTATTACGATTTCTCAGAGACAGTTGGCAACATGCAGGGATATCGTACCTTGGCGCTCAACCGTGGGGAGAAACTAGGTGTCTTAAAAGTCGGCTTTGAACATGCAACGGATCGTATTCTATCTTTCTTTGCCGCTCGTTTCAAGGTGAAGAATGCCTATATTGATGAAGTGGTTCAGCAATCTGTTAAGAAAAAAGTCTTGCCTGCTATTGAGCGACGCATTCGGACAGAATTGACTGAGAAAGCAGAAGAAGGGGCGATCCAACTCTTTTCGGATAATCTGCGTAATCTCCTCTTGGTTGCTCCGCTAAAAGGGCGCGTGGTTCTAGGATTTGACCCTGCCTTTCGTACAGGTGCCAAGCTGGCTGTCGTTGATGCGACGGGGAAAATGCTGACGACACAGGTCATCTATCCTGTTAAACCAGCCTCTGCTCGTCAGATTGAAGAAGCCAAGCGAGACTTAGCCGACCTGATCGGTCAATACGGTGTAGAGATTATTGCCATCGGAAATGGTACTGCAAGCCGTGAAAGTGAAGCCTTTGTGGCGGAAGTTCTGAAAGATTTTCCAGAAGTCAGCTATGTTATTGTCAATGAAAGTGGCGCTTCTGTCTACTCTGCCAGTGAACTTGCTCGTCAAGAGTTTCCAGACTTGACCGTTGAAAAACGATCGGCTATCTCTATCGCCCGTCGTTTGCAAGATCCCCTTGCCGAATTGGTCAAAATCGATCCTAAGTCAATCGGTGTCGGGCAATACCAGCACGATGTTAGTCAGAAGAAACTATCTGAAAGTCTGGATTTTGTCGTGGATACCGTGGTTAACCAGGTTGGCGTCAATGTCAATACAGCCAGCCCAGCACTTCTCTCCCATGTAGCTGGACTCAATAAAACTATCTCTGAAAATATTGTCAAATATCGTGAGGAAGAAGGAAAAATCACTTCACGCGCCCAAATCAAGAAGGTTCCTCGTCTAGGGGCCAAGGCCTTTGAACAGGCAGCTGGTTTCCTCCGTATTCCGGAAAGTAGCAATATCCTCGATAATACTGGAGTTCACCCAGAGAACTATGCTGCGGTTAAGGAGCTCTTCAAACGCTTGGATATCAAGGATTTGAATGAAGAAGCACAAAATAAGCTTAAGTCCCTTTCAATAAAAGAAGTGGCGCAAGAACTGGACCTTGGCCCAGAAACCCTTAAAGATATCATTGCCGACCTTCTCAAACCAGGTCGTGACTTTCGTGACTCTTTTGATGCACCTGTTCTTCGTCAAGATGTTCTGGATATCAAAGACTTAAAAGTCGGCCAGAAGCTGGAAGGTGTGGTGCGTAATGTCGTTGACTTCGGTGCCTTTGTTGATATCGGAATTCACGAGGACGGCTTGATTCATATTTCTCATATGAGTCGTAAATTTATCAAACATCCCAGCCAAGTGGTGTCAGTCGGAGATTTGGTAACGGTTTGGGTCAAGAAAATCGATACTGAACGTGAAAAAGTCAATCTGTCGCTCCTAGCTCCAGATGAATCTAACTGAGTACGTTAAGTCTGTTTCCCTAGAAGACTTTGGTAGACCTTTCACTCACCAAGCCCAGTGGAATTCTCGTCTGCGAACGACAGGTGGACGATTTTTCCCCAAGGATGGTCATTTGGATTTTAATCCAAAGGTTTATAACGAACTAGGTTTGGAAGTCTTTCGCAAAATCGTGCGCCATGAACTCTGTCACTATCACCTTTATTTTCAAAAGAAGGGGTATCGCCACAAGGACCGAGATTTTAAGGAACTTTTGAAAGAAGTGGATGGACTGCGCTTTGTTCCCCCTTTGAAAGCCCAAAGTACCTACCTAGTCTATCAGTGCCAATCCTGCCAGCAATCCTATCAACGCAAGAGAAAGATTGACACGAAACGCTATCGCTGTGGCGTCTGTCGAGGTAAACTCGTCATCTTAAATCGGCCTAAGGACTGATGTTGATAGTTCTGATTCATGCTATACTACTTGTAAGAATACCGAAAGAGGAAACAATCATGAATACAAAATTTTATAAATTGAGACGAAATCGTATGGTGTCAGGAGTTTTAGCTGGTCTATCAGACAAGTGGAAACTTGATGTAACCCTAGTCCGTTTTCTCTTCGCCATTTTTACTGTGGCAAATTTTGGAATTGGTGTGATTATTTACATCATCCTCGCCTCTATCCTACCAACTAAGGAAGAGATTGAAGCAGAAATGTATGGAACAGGACCACGCAAACGCAAGGAAGCCGAGGCCATTGAAGATAATGATGGCTGGTTTTGGTGAGATTTAACAGGGAAAATTTATTATTTGCACTATGTTACTTAAAAGAAGTAGCATAAATGACTGAAAATCCCTTGTGGTTATTTAGCCACAAGGGATTTTGATATTTAAGTATATTCTTTTCCATCTTGAGAGAGATGAATTACCTGATCAGCCATTTTCCAAATACTAGGATTGTGAGTTGCGATGATAATTGTTCTATTAGCATTACGAAGTTCAAGGAGAATTTCCATAATTTCCTTGGAATTTTTTGGATCTAGCGAGGCGGTAGGCTCATCGGCTAAAATTAAAGGAGGATCTTTCAGGATAATCTTAGCAAGCGCTACGCGTTGAGCTTCACCACCAGATAATTCATAGATTTTTTGGTTGAGACTTAGATAATCCAGTCTGACAGCTTGCAGTGCTTGAAGAAGAAGTCTCTCTTTTTCTTGTTTCTTGTTCTGTTTTTTACCAATCAGTCCCAGCTCAAGGTTTTCTCGAATGGTCTGACTTTCTAATAGTCCGAAGTTCTGGAAGAGATAACCTAGCTCGTTACGATAGAATTCCTCATTTTTTAGTGAAGTCAAAGACTTTTCTTTGTAAACGATTTCTCCTTTGTCGAAAGTCTCTAGTTTTGCAAGCATATTGAGCAAAGTGGTTTTTCCACAACCACTGTCTCCTATCAAAGCATACACCATACCACTTTGAAAATTCAGATTCAAGTCTGAAAAAATAATACGAGAACCAAATTGTTTCCAAATATGTTGCAATTCAATCATGCTATCCTCCTTTGATAATGCTAACATAGGTTTTGCTTTCCTTCTTATCAAAGATCTTCAATAGAAGAACGGCTAAACTTAAAAAGCTGAAAAATAGGATCAGGGTAATCCAGATATTCTTAGAAATAATGAAAGCTAGACTACTTCCGAGAAAGAGAGCTGCTATTTGAGAAGTGATATATCTATTGTGTAATTCAAAGAAATAATAGCCTGCTATTTTTTTCAAGAATATGGTTTTGCGAAAGGCTTCAAAATAGAGCAGATTTAAACTTGTAAACAGCAAAATTGAAGTCAAAATAGCAAACATAGCACTCGCTAAGTTACTAAAAATTTCGATTTTAATTTTTTGATTTAACTGGAGATAGGTTTCCCTAGCAGACGATAGTCCTGAGACCATTTGATCAAGTTGATAGTGTTTCAAAAGTTCTTGTGTCTGGTGGAGGTCTGTAAAATAGAGATATTCTAGATTTGTAAACCAGAAGATGGAGGAAACCTTACCAAGTGCTTTAGGAGAAAGCACAAGAAAGATGGGATTTAATAACCATTGATCATAAGCGATATGGGTGGTATTATAAATGAATACATCTTTTTTTTGATCAGTATAAGTTATACTAACTTCGACTCTATGCTTTGTATCACTACTGTATAATTGATTAGTTAAATCTTCTTGTATGTTTTGTTTTATTTGTTCCTCATTTTTCTTTTGTTCTTGAGGTAGTATTACAAGAACCTGTCCATCTTTTAGATTATTGATTTTTTTAAAGGTTTCTGATGTTAACTCTATACCTTCTTTTTTGAAGTAGTCAGGTGTTACATAGAGAATATTTTTCCCTTCCAAGTCATAGGGATTTTGTTCAGAATCATTATGAGTTGAAAGAGAATGTTTTATAGCTTGAATAGCGAGATTATGTTTGACTAGAAAGGCATTTCCATTTTCTAAAGAATATTGAATAAAGTCAAACCATTTATCAGCATTTGTCTGCAGTTCATCTAAATTTTTCATCTGACTGGAACGCCCTGTTTTAAGAGTAACAACATTGGAGCGTTGTTCCCAAGTAGCTTGTCCAGCCTCATTTTTCTCAAGTATATGATAGTAAGTAGACATACGTCCAAATCCTACAATAACCAGTAGAATGGCAAGTACCTGACCAAAGTAGAGAATGCGTAGAATTGACTTGATTGGTAATTTACCTTTGATGATAGAGAGGAGATGGACTTTTTTTAAAGAAATGGTAAAAAGAAAGGCAATTAGAAGACTAAGTAA
Organism: Streptococcus mitis; assembly: GCF_003942695.1. Lineage (GTDB taxonomy): Bacteria > Bacillota > Bacilli > Lactobacillales > Streptococcaceae > Streptococcus > Streptococcus mitis_BD. The sequence continues at coordinate 20,121 of NZ_RJNU01000011.1, read as the reverse complement.
GAGAAGTAGGCTATTGTAAAGAATAAAAAGTATTCCTAGAAAAGTCTGAACTTCATAAGGATATCCCAAGGAAATGAGCAAGATACATGCTATCAGCAAAGCAGGTAGACCAAAAAGAAGGATATCAAGTCCGTCTCTTGCGAGAGAACGAAAGAAGAGATAGCTCAGTCGCTCTCCAGAAATCAATCTAATCCCTGACTGAGAAAGAGATTGAATCTGACCAATAACAATCAAAGCTAAGAAAGTCAGTAAAAAGATTAACATACTGATGAGCTGATCAGGTTGGGTAAAGAGGGCAAGTACAAAGGATACTCTGTCATTTTCAAATGCATTCGCTTTTTCTAGTCCAAGTTCTTTCAGATGAGTGGCCAATTCTTGACTAGTTAGGGATCCGCTGATAATATTGTAGTTGTTGAGAAGATCGCTTTTGCGAATGCTTTCTTGACTTGCTGGAGGCATCCAGTCTGGGAGTTTCCCATCTCCAAAAACTTCGTAGTAAGTTTGTGATTTTCCATCACTATCTACTTCCCAAATGGTTCTTGCGATAAGACTATTATGTTCTTTAGCAAGACTATTTAATTCTTCTTTAACGGTAGAATAATCTGCTTGCCCACTTAATACTGCTGCACCCGGGAACAGGATTTGTGGAAGAGAGTCTTTCCAAAAGGACAGAGTGGCAATGAGAAAGAAAGTTAAAAGAAGATTGCTGATGAAGAGAAAAACACGTTTCATAGGAACCTCTTTCTAAAAAGAGGGGCTGAACCTCCCTCCTTATAGCAGTGATACGAATGATAGTTTAGCACTTTTAAAAATAATTAGCAGAAAGCCAATTCTTTTAAAAGATGTTAAAGAAAGCCTTTTCATAATTTAATTTTACTATTATTTTAAGAATAAAACAAGCAATGACAGGACTTCTTATAGTAGCTATTTTCAAAAAAATTCCTCAATCTTACAAAAATGTAAGATTAAAGTCTCTTTTGTAAGGTTAGGTTATGGCAGGCCGCCTTTTTTTGCGATAAACTAGACTCATAAAGAACAAAGGAGCAAAAACATGAAAAGAATCTTACAAAAGAAAACAAGAAAACCAAGTCAAAAAGATATCGAGCGTGTTCAACTGGGATGCGCTATGATGCAAGCACAGTTTCAAATGATGGGATATTAAGAAGGAGAAAATCATGACACTTTTAGATGTAAAACACGTTCAAAAAATCTACAAAACACGTTTCCAAGGCAACCAAGTAGAAGCACTCAAAGACATTCACTTTACTGTAGAAAAGGGTGACTACGTTGCTATCATGGGAGAGTCTGGCTCAGGGAAGTCTACCCTACTCAACATCCTAGCAATGCTTGACAAACCAACTCGTGGTCAGGTTTACCTAAATGGAACAGACACAGCAACTATTAAGAATTCCCAGGCTTCAAGTTTCCGTCGTGAAAAGTTGGGATTTGTCTTCCAAGACTTTAACTTACTAGATACCTTGTCTGTTAAGGACAATATCTTGCTTCCGTTAGTTTTATCACGAAAATCCATTACGGAAATGATGAAGAAATTGGTAGTAACCGCTGAAAATCTGGGCATCAACCAATTGCAAGAGAAGTACCCTTATGAGATCTCAGGTGGTCAAAAACAGCGGGTAGCAGTAGCACGCGCTATTATCACCGAACCTGAAATTCTTCTTGCCGATGAGCCAACAGGAGCCCTTGACTCCAAGTCATCTGCGGCTCTTCTAGATGTTTTTGATGAAATCAATGAGCGTGGCCAAACTATTCTTATGGTAACCCACTCAACGGCAGCAGCCAGCAGGGCCAAGCGCGTTCTCTTTATCAAGGACGGCATTCTTTACAACCAAATCTACCGTGGAGACAAGACAGAGCGTCAGATGTTCCAAGAAATCTCTGATACTTTGACTGTTATGGCAAGCGAGGTGAATTAGTATGTTTCGATTAACCAATAAGTTAGCGGTTTCGAACTTAATCAAAAACCGCAAACTCTACTATCCCTTTGCTCTTGCTGTTCTCTTAGCTGTGACCATCACCTATCTCTTTTACTCACTGTCACTTAATCCTAATATTGGCAAGATCCGTGGGGGAGAAACTATCTCTATGACCCTCGCTCTCGGTATGGTGGTTGTTACCATCGCTTCTGGAATTATTGTCCTTTATGCCAATAGTTTTGTCATGAAGAACCGCTCAAAGGAGCTGGGTGTATATGGTATGCTGGGTCTTGAAAAGCGCCATTTGATCAGTATGGTTTTTAAGGAGCTTCTTATTTTTGGTTTCTTGACCTTGACAGCTGGTCTCGGCCTAGGAGCTCTCTTTGATAAGCTAATCTTTGCCCTTCTTCTGAAGTTGATGAAGATGAAAGTAGAGCTCGTTTCGACTTTCCAACCAATTGTCTTTATCCTAGTTCTCATTGTCTTTGGGGCAATCTTCCTAGGTTTGATTTTTATCAATGCCTTTCGCATCGCACGCATGAATGCCCTTCAGCTCTCTCGTGAAAAAGCCAGTGGTGAGAAAAAAGGACGATTCTTAGGTTTCCAAACTATTCTAGGTCTAATCAGTCTAGCAGCTGGTTACTACCTGGCAATAACAGTCGAAAACCCACTTTCTGCTGTTCTGATTTTCTTCGTAGCAGTCTTGTTGGTAATCTTTGGTACCTATCTCTTGTTTAATGCAGGGATCACAGTTTTCCTACAAATATTGAAGAAAAATAAGCGTTACTATTACCAACCTAATAACATGATTTCCGTATCCAATCTTATTTTCCGCATGAAGAAAAATGCGGTTGGTCTAGCGACGATTGCTATTCTCTCAACAATGGTCTTGGTGACTATGTCTGCTACAACGAGTGTCTTCAAGGCTTCAGAGACTTTCAAAAAGGTCATGAATCCACATGATTTTGGGATAACAGGACAGAATGTTGAAAAAGAAGACATCGAAAAACTCTTGAGCCAGTATGCTAGCGATAAGGGATTGACTGTAACAAAGAAAGAAGTCCTTACATACAGTAACTTTGGTGTGGCAAATCAAGAAGGTACAAAATTGACAATTTTTGAGAAAGGTCAAAATCGTGTTCAACCGAAAACTATTTTTATGGTCTTTGACCAAAAAGACTATGAGAATATGACGGGGCAAAAACTTGCACTTTCAGGTAAGGAAGTTGGATTGTTTACTAAAAACAAAGAACTTCAAGGACAAAAAGAACTGACTCTGAATGACCAGACTTACACAATCAAGGAAGAAATCAAAAAAGATTTTATTCTTGAACATGTCCCAAATCAGTACAATATTCTAACTTCGGACTATAACTATCTGGTTGTTCCTGACTTGAAAGCCTTTCTTGACCAGCATCCTAACTCTTCCATCTTTAATCAATACTATGGTGGTATGAATGTAACGGCTAGTGAGGACGAGCAGCTTAAAATTGCAGATGACTATTCAAAATTTGTCAACAACTTTAATAGGGAATTAAACAAAGAAGGAAGCTATGTTTACGGAAGCAATCTGGCTGATAGTAGTGCGCAGATGAGTGCTCTCTTTGGTGGAGTCTTCTTCATCGGTATCTTCCTCTCTATCATCTTTATGGTGGGAACAGTTCTTGTCATCTACTACAAACAAATCTCTGAAGGGTACGAAGATCGCGAACGATTTATCATTTTGCAAAAAGTCGGTCTCGATCAAAAGCAAATCAAGCAAACCATCAACAAACAGGTCTTAACTGTTTTCTTCCTTCCTTTGCTCTTTGCCTTCCTACACCTCGCCTTTGCCTATCATATGCTTAGCCTCATCCTAAAAGTCATTGGGGTACTAGATGCAACCATGATGTTGACTGTCACTCTTTCCATCTGTGCCATCTTCCTCATTGTCTACGTTTTAATCTTTATGATTACCTCTAGAAGCTATCGCAAGATTGTGCAAATGTAAAAAAAGATACCTCGATATTTGTCGAGGTATTTCTTTTATCTTAGATACTAAAGAGTTGTCCCAAGAGGAAGGTTACACCCATGGTGAGAAGTCCGATACAGAGGTTACGGATCATAGCAGTTTTCGTAGGAGCCTTGCCTAGTTTAGCACTGGTATAACCAGTGACGAGAAGGGAGAGGGCTACGATAAAAACAGTAGCAGGGATGCGATAGTCACTTGGAAAGACGATAATGGAAAGCATAGGAGGAAGACTTCCCAGTACAAAGGCGATAAAGCTAGAGATAGCAGCATGCCAAGGATTGGTAAATTCTTCGTACTCGATACCGTATTTTTCCTCAACCAAGGCTTTGAGTGGATTTTTTAAAAAGGCCTTGTTGGTCAAGAGTTGGGCGGACGTTTCACACTCACCATTTTGAAGGTAAGCAGCATAGAGGGATTGTTTTGCAGATTCGATGTCCTTATTCAAGAGCAACTGTTCTCTGGCAACAGCGGCTTCCTCCGTGTCTTTCTGAGTGGATACAGAGACATATTCGCCACCTGCCATAGAAAAAGCACCAGCAAGGATAGCAGCCAATCCTGATAAAAAGATAATCCAGATATTGTTCGTCGCACTAGCAACACCGATGACGACTCCAGCGATGGAAATAATCCCATCATTAGCACCGAGAACACCTGCACGTAGGATATTAAGTCGGCCTGCAAAGTTTGCATCAATTTCATGTTTCAATTCTGTCATAGTCATCTCCTTTCTCTCCATTATAGAGAAAAGAGTAGGGGAATACAAACTTTTTAAACTATCTGAAAAAAGTTCTACGATTCTAATTTTTAGGCCCTTTCTAATTTTGCGAAAAATGCTACTTCAAATTCTCAAATATTAAATTTTCTGACAATTTATTGAAAAACTAAGGAAAGGATGTCATAATGGAACGTAAAATAAATTCAGGCTTCCTGAACCAATAGGAGTAACTAATGAAAAAACTAGGTGTTGTCCTTTTATCTTCTGCTTTGCTATTGACAGCATGTGCAGTCCGTTTTGAAAAATCAACCGAGACAAATGATTCCTCTAAGGTGACAGCTTTATCAGATGACAAACAAAAACTACTTGATAAGGCAACCGCAGATTATAAGACTTTTGTTCAAGGACAAATTGACAAACTCTTAACGGATACAGAAGGATTTGTCCAGCTTTTAAAAGACGGAAAACTGGAGGAAGCCAAGAAAGCTTATCCACTTGTTCGTATGGCTTATGAACGCTCCGAGCCAATCGCTGAGAGTTTTGGTGAATCTGACGTTAAGATTGACTTTCGTCTAGCAGACTATGTGGATGAAAATAAGACCGAGGAAGGTTGGTCAGGTTTCCACCGTATCGAGCGTATCCTTTGGGAAGAAAACACAACTAAGGGGACCGAAAGTTATGGTGATCAGCTTGTCAATGATATCAAAGAGTTGAAGGCTAAGGTAGCGACTGTTGAAGTAGATCACAAGATTATGTTGACTGGAGCAGTTGACTTGCTCAATGAAGTAGCGACAAGCAAGATTACAGGTGAAGAAGAAATTTATTCTCATACAGACTTGTATGACTTCCGAGCTAATATTGAAGGTGCTGAGAAAATTTTCCAACTATTTAAACCTCTCCTTGAAAAATCAGATGCTGACCTAGTCAAAGAATTAGAAGCTGATTTCAAATCTGTTAATAGCTTGTTGGACAAACATATGACAGACAAGGAACACTATAAACTCTATACAGATTTGACAAAAGAAGACACCAAAGAATTGGCTGAAGCCGTGACAAAACTTGGTGAACCTCTATCACAAATGGGCAAATTTCTTGATGGAGAATAAGCGGTATGACTAAGAAAGACGAAAAGTTTTTTGAGAAAAAAATGGACCGTCGAGAATTTCTAAAAAAAGCGGGTATTGGAGGTGCTGGTCTAGCACTTGGTCTCTCTGGTGCCTCCGCTTTTTTAGCGCCTAAGCTAGACAAGCAGGAAAAAATCTCGTACGGTAATGAAAAGATTGACTTTTATGGGAAACACCAAGCGGGTATCACGACCCCTATGCAGAAGAATATCTATTTTGTTGTCCTAGATTTGCATACGACAGATAAAGATAAGATTATCCAGCTTTTTAAGGATTGGACAGGTTATAGTAGCAAGTTGGTAGAAGGAGAATTGGTCAAAAAAGATGGTCAGAATGCTCTCTTGCCTCCTAGTGATACTGGAGAAACCGTGGGGCTAAATCCTCATCGTTTAACGCTGACTTTTGGTGTGTCTGCTAGTTTCCTGAAAAAGATGAATTTGGAGCACAAGCGTCCTCAACTTTTTAGGGATTTTCCACCCTTTCCAAAGGAGCAACTGCGTGAAAAATATACTGGGGGAGATATTGTTATCCAAGCCTGTGCAGATGACGAGCAAGTTGCTTTTCATGCTATTCGCAACCTCATTCGTAAAGGAAGAAATGCGGTGACACTACGTTGGAGTCAATCTGGTTTTGCTGCTATTGGGGATCGTATGGAGACACCACGCAACCTTTTTGGTTTCAAAGATGGAACAGCCAATGTGACCAAAGAAAAGGATTTTGATCGTGTTGTCTGGGCCGACAGCAAGGACTGGATGGGAAATGGATCCTATATGGCCGTTCGTCGCATCCAGATGTTTCTCGATACTTGGGATCGAACCAATCTTGAAGAGCAAGAAAATACCTTTGGTCGCTACAAGGAAAGTGGCGCTCCATTTGGCAAGAAGAATGAGTTTGATGAAGTGGATTTAAGTCTTTTGCCAGATGATTCGCATGTTCGATTAGCTAAAGAGGTAGATAAGCCACTCTTGAGACGATCCTATTCATACTCGGATGGAATTGATGAAAAAACTGGACAATTTGACACAGGCTTGCTCTTTATTTCTTTCCAAAAGGATCCAGATCATTTTGTCAAGGTTCAAACTAATCTTGGAGCTACAGACAAGATGAATGAGTATGTAACCCACATCGGTAGTGGTCTTTTTGCCTGCTTTGGTGGAGTAGAGAAAGGAGGCTATATTGGTCAAAAATTATTGGAAGATTAACATTTGTTTCTTGGCTTTGTCTTTTCTCTTGTTAACTATTTCTCCTGTTAGTGCGAAGGAAAGTCTGAGTTCTTATTTTGTAAAGATAACGGATGCCTCTCAGGCTTTAAAAAATGGAAATCAGTCAGAAGCCAAGGCCCTAGTTAGAGAAATGGCGACGGATTTTGAAACAGTAGAACATGCTGATTCGGATGCTGGAAAGCTTGCCAAGGAGAAACTTGCTTTGTCAGGAGAGATTAGTGAAGAAAATCTGACACAGATCTCCTCTGCCCTTCTAGCTTTTGAAAAAGAACAAAATCCAATAGATCTGAATGCGGAGAAGGAAAAACTTGTCAGTCGTTTAAGACCACGTTTCGAGACTTTGGATAAGGCAATTTCTTCCAAAGACATAGAGCAAATTCGAGAAGCCTATAAAAAGATGAATTCAACTTGGACGATCAATGAGAGTGTTGTCCGTGACAACAGTACAACTCATTATGGTCAAGTAGAAACTGCTATCTCTTTCTTACGGAGTAGTATCGAAACGGAGCCGACAGATTATAATGCTATCCAGTCTTCTTTTAATGACTTAAAAACTGCCATTGATAACTTCGTAGCTGGTAAAGAAGTGGCGAAAACTTCCTCCAATCTAAGTCTCAAAGATGGCATTGAGCTTCTCAAAAAAGCTTTGGAACAATTTAAATCTGGAGATCAGACTGCAGGGGCAGCTAGTATGAAAGAATTCATCACTATCTGGCCAACTGTTGAAGGTTCTGTTAGTACGACCAATCCTTCCCTCTACACCCGAGTCGAAAGCGAAAGTCCTGTAATCATGGTCAAGGGAAGTGAGAAGGAATATCAAGAAAAATTAGAAAAACTAATTGCTGATTTATCTCAAATTGACACTAGCGCAAGCTACAACACTTTTGATGCTATGCTTATTCTCCTACGAGAAGGAGTAGAGGCCCTCTTAATCGTCATGGCCCTAGTCACAACTTTAAAAGCAGCCAAGATGCGTAAAGGACTCAAGTGGATATACGGTGGAGCCCTAACAGGTATCGTTGCGAGTCTAGTGATTGCATTTATACTACAAATTGCCTTTCCTGCTGTAACATCGGGGGCCAATCGTGAAATTATCGAGGGTGCTGTTGGCATTTTCGCAGTAGTGATGATGATTTTGATTGGTATCTGGCTTCACAGTAAATCCTCGATCAAAAAATGGAATGACTTTATGGATTCGCAGATGAAAACTGTGACCAAGACAGGTTCATTCATTTCCATGTTTGCTCTTAGTTTTCTAGCTGTTTTCCGTGAAGGGGCAGAGACCATTCTATTTTACGTAGGAATTTTACCGAGAATATCTCGTTTTGAGTTTATCCTAGGTATTTCTCTAGCTTTGTTCGTCTTGCTAGTTATCGCATTTCTGATGAACAAGGCCAGTCAATTTTTCCTACCTCATAAGGTCTTCTTCCTACTGAAGTGGATGATTTATGCTCTTGCCTTCAAGATGCTAGGTGTTAGCCTACATGCTCTCCAGCTGACCAATATGGCACCTAACCACTTAGTACCAGGTTTCCCTACTATCGACCTATTGGGTATCTATCCAAGTTTGGAAGGCATTGGAAGTCAGCTAGTCTTTTTGATAATTGTTTTGGCTGTCACATTGAGACAGGGTGAAAAGTAGATGGATACAAAAGAATTGACAATTATTGAACATCTGGTAGAATTTAGAAAGAGGTTCATTGCTGTTATAGCCTGCTTTTCTATAGTCTTCTGTGGAGCTTTATTGTTTGCAGATCAGCTTTACTACTATCTGACTCAGTCTTTTAATCAAAAGTTGATTGTATTAGGTCCAAATGATATTTTGTGGATTTATTTTCGCTTAGCGAGTATAATGTCCTTTACCATTACGCTACCTTTTACAGTTTATCAGATTTGGAGTTTTATCAAACCAGGCTTGAAAATAGAAGAAGCAAGAGCTATTTTTGCCTATATTCCAGCTAGTTTTATTTGCTTTCTACTTGGACTAGCCTTTGGATTCTACTTTGTAACGCCTGCCTTACTTCAAGTGCTTTTAGGACTTGGGGAAGGATTATTTGAAACTCAATTAACGGCGCAGAACTACTTAGCCTTTGTTTTTCAAACAACCCTACCCTTGGGTTTCATCTTTGAATTGCCTGTCATCATCGCTTTTTTAACGTCGATCGGCTTGATTGGACCAGAGTTCTTAGTTACCTATCGCCGTTATGCATACTTTATTTTATTGGTACTAGCTGTTATCTTGACACCTGCTGATTTTATCAGCGATCTAGCTATGACTGTTCCTCTAATCTCGCTCTATGAGCTTAGTATTGCAATTAGCAAGAGTATTGTAAAGAAAAAATGAAAGGAGAAAAGAATGGGAATCTTACGTGATATCGGTACTCCAGGATTGATTATCATTGTTTTAGGGGCACTCTTAATCTTTGGACCAAAACGGTTACCAGAACTTGGTGAATCAATCGGTAAAATGCTGTCTGAATTTAAAAAGGCAGTTAAAGGAATTGGTGACCAAGATCAGGAAAAGTAATCTATTCCATAATCATAAATAAAAACAAGAAAGTTAGGAACTGTAGCTGTCTAGGCCTAGGTGAGCAATTTCCTAGCTTTTTATTGTATTCTTAAAAATAATTTTAAGTTTTCTTTAAGGTTTGTATTATACTCTAAAGGACTCTATATTAACCGAATGTTAAGTAAAAAATATAGAGGGAAATCTAATTTTATTTCTCAAATTTAGATAGATAGTTTTCTGTCTTTTCTTCATGATGGAGGCAGATTATGATATAATAGATGGTAATGAGTTTTTTAGAATAAACTAAAGGAGAATATAAATGATCTATGCAGGAATCCTAGCCGGAGGAACTGGCACACGCATGGGAATCAGTAATTTACCAAAACAATTCTTGGAGTTGGGTGATCGACCTATTTTGATCCACACAATTGAAAAATTCGTCTTAGAACCGAGTATTGAAAAAATTGTAGTTGGAGTTCATGGAGACTGGGTGTCACACGCTGAGGACTTGGTTGAAAAGTATCTTTCTCTCCACAAGGACCGTATCATCATTACCAAGGGTGGTGCTGATCGCAATACTAGTATCGAGAAGATTATAGAAGCCATTGACGCCTACTGTCCAATCACTCCTGAGGATATCGTGATTACCCACGACTCTGTTCGTCCATTTATCACACTTCGCATGATTCAGGACAATATCAAACTGGCCCAAAATCATGATGCAGTTGACACAGTAGTAGAAGCAGTTGACACCATTGTAGAAAGTACCAATGGTCAGTTTATCACTGATATTCCAAATCGTGCTCACCTCTATCAGGGTCAAACACCTCAAACCTTCCGCTGCACGGATTTCATGGATTTGTATGGCTCCCTATCTGATCAAGAAAAGGAAATTCTGACGGATGCATGTAAGATTTTTGTTATCAAAGGGAAAGACGTTGCCCTAGCTAAAGGGGAATATTCAAACCTTAAAATCACAACTGTGACCGACTTGAAAATCGCGAAAAGTATGATTGAGAAAGACTAAGGCTATGATTAATCAAATTTATCAACTGACCAAACCAAAGTTTATCAATGTAAAATACCAAGAAGAGGACATTGATCAGGAGAATCATATCCTTATCCGTCCAAATTATATGGCGGTTTGTCATGCAGACCAACGTTACTATCAAGGAAAACGTGATCCAAAGATATTGGCTAAAAAGCTTCCTATGGCTATGATTCACGAGTCTTGTGGAACTGTTATTTCTGATCCAACTGGGACTTACGAAGTCGGCCAAAAGGTCGTCATGATTCCAAATCAACCGCCTATGCAGAGTGACAAGGAGTTCTACGAAAACTACATGACAGGAACCTACTTCCTATCTAGTGGTTATGATGGCTTTATGCGAGAATTTGTCTCTCTTCCAAAAGACCGAGTTGTTTCTTATAATGACATTGAAGATACAGTTGCTGCCATTACCGAGTTTGTGAGTGTAGGTATGCATGCCATGGATCGTTTCTTGAATCTCGCTCATAGCAAGCGAGAGCGCATAGCTGTTATCGGAGACGGTAGCTTGGCCTTTGTGGTTGCCAATATTATCAATTATACCTTGCCAGAAGCAGAGATTATCGTGATTGGTCGCCATTGGGAAAAACTGGAGCTCTTCTCTTTTGCAAAAGAGTGCTACATCACGGATAATATTCCAGAGGATTTGACCTTTGATCATGGATTTGAATGTTGTGGTGGTGATGGTACGGGTCCAGCTATCAATGACTTGATCCGTTATATTCGCCCTCAGGGAACGATTCTCATGATGGGAGTCAGCGAATACAAGGTCAATATCAATACACGAGATGCCTTAGAAAAAGGCTTGCTCTTGGTTGGTTCATCTCGCTCAGGACGCATTGATTTTGAGAAGGCCATCCAGATGATGGAAGTCAAGAAGTTTGCGAATCGTTTGAAAAATATTCTTTGTATTGAAGAACCAGTGAGAGAAATCAAGGACATTCACCGTGTCTTTGCTACAGACCTAAATACTGCTTTTAAAACAGTATTTAAGTGGGAAGTGTAGGAGATGGAGGTTAATTGTGGAGAAACTAATCAAAGAAAAAATTTCTTCTTTGCTATCTGATGAAGAGGAAGTCCTTAGTGTTGAACAGCTAGGAGGCATGACCAATCAGAATTATTTGGTTAAAACAACTTCTAAACCCTATATTGTTAAGTTCTTCGGAAAAGGAACCGAAAAGCTCATCAATCGTCAAGATGAAAAATACAATCTTGAATTGTTGAAAGATTTGAATCTTGATGTCAAGAATTATCTTTTTGATATTGAGTCAGGAATCAAGGTAAATGAGTACATCGAATCAGCAGTAACTCTTGATTCAACATCAATCAAGACCAAATTTGAAAAGATTGCCCCGATTCTACAGACCATTCATGGATCTGGTAAGGAGCTAAGAGGAGAGTTTGCTCCGTTTGAAGAAATCAAAAAATACGAATCCTTGATTGAGGGGAATATCCCTTACGCCAACTATGAAGCCGTGAGAAAAGAAGTATTTTCACTCGAAAAGAGATTGGCTGATTTGGGTGTTGACAGAAAGTCTTGTCATATCGATTTGGTTCCAGAAAACTTTATCGAGTCACCTCAAGGTCGCTTGTATTTGATTGACTGGGAATACTCTTCCATGAATGACCCAATGTGGGATTTGGCAGCTCTTTTCTTAGAGTCTGAATTTACAAAGCAAGAGGAAGAAGATTTCCTAACCTACTATGAGAGTGACAAAACTCCAGTATCACGTGAGAAGGTTCGTATCTATAAAATCTTGCAAGATACTATCTGGAGTTTGTGGACAGTGTACAAAGAAGCTCAAGGCGCTGACTTTGGAGATTATGGTGTGAGTCGTTACCAAAGAGCTGTTGACGGTTTGACCTATTATGGAGGTTAGGATGAAGAATAAAAATGGTGTCTCTTTCGGTCTGCTCTCGGGTATCTTCTGGGGGCTAGGTCTGACAATTAGTTCTTATATCTTTTCGATTTTTACAAATCTTTCTCCTTTTGTAGTGGCGGCTGCTCATGATTTCTTGAGTATCTTTATCTTGTTAGCTTTTCTCTTGATTAGAGAAGGGAAAGTTCGCTTGTCAATCTTCCTAAATATTCGAAATGTCAGTGTTATTATTGGAGCCTTGCTAGCTGGGCCTATTGGTATGCAGGCCAATCTTTATGCGGTCAAATATATCGGAAGTTCTCTTGCATCTTCAGTATCAGCTATCTACCCAGCAGTTTCTGTTTTACTAGCATTTTTTATTTTGAAACACAAAGTATCTAAGAATACTGTGTTTGGTATTTTGTTGATTATCGCTGGCATAATTGCCCAGACTTACAAAGTTGAGCAGGTTAATTCTTTTTATATCGGAATTCTTTGTGCATTAGTTTGTGCCATCGCTTGGGGAAGTGAAAGTGTTCTCAGCTCCTATGCTATGGAAAGTGATTTAAGTGAAATTGAAGCACTATTAATCCGCCAAGTAACCTCATTCTTGTCATATCTTGTCATTGTCCTCTTTTCTCATCATTCATTTGCAGAAGTAGCAGATGGACAATTGCTGGGTTTGATGTTAGTCTTTGCAGCATGTAATATGATTTCTTACTTAGCTTACTATATTGCTATCAATCGTCTGCAACCAGCAAAAGCAACTGGTTTGAACGTAAGCTATGTAGTTTGGACTGTCTTATTTGCAGCTGTTTTCTTAGGTGCACCGCTAGATATGCTGACAATTATCACTTCACTTATTGTTATGGCTGGTGTTTATATTATTATTAAAGAATAAAGGAGATTCGTGTGAAAGCGATTATTTTAGCAGCGGGCTTGGGAACTCGTCTGCGCCCTATGACTGAAAATACCCCAAAAGCTTTGGTTAAGGTTAATCAAAAACCCTTGGTAGAATACCAAATCGAGTTTTTGAAAGAGAGAGGAATTGATGAGATTATCATCGTTGTCGGTTACCTCAAAGAACAATTTGACTACCTAAAAGAAAAATATGGTGTCCGTTTAGTCTTTAACGACAAGTATGCTGATTACAATAACTTTTACTCACTTTACCTCGTTAAAGAAGACTTGGCAAATAGCTATGTCATTGATGCAGATAACTATCTTTTCAAAAATATGTTTAGAAACGATCTTAAACGTTCAACTTATTTCAGTGTTTATCGTGAAGACTGTGAGAATGAATGGTTCTTGGTTTATGGTGATGACTATAAAGTTCAAGACATCATTGTTGACAGCAAAGCTGGTCGCATTCTGAGTGGAGTTTCATTCTGGGATGCACCAACTGCTGAGAAGATTGTTGGCTTTATTGACAAAGCTTACGAAAGTGGTGAATTTGTTGATCTCTACTGGGACAACATGGTTAAGGATAATATCAAAGAATTAGATGTGTATGTCGAAGAATTAGAAGGCAACAGCATCTATGAAATCGATAGTGTCAAGGACTATCAAAAGCTAGAAGAAATTTTATCTTCCATTAACTAAATAACATTAGAAATTAGTAACAGAAAGACCCATTTTGGTCTTTTTTTTGTTTGAAATGCACGAAAATAGAATTTAAAAAGATTGTTTGATAATGATTGTAATTAATTAACAAAACACAATCAACAAAAAAGAAACAAAATAAAACAAAAAGTATTGACAACGATTTCATATAGTGTTATACTTATAGCGTAAAAGTTAATTGAAAGAAGGGAAACTGTTATGGGATTAGATCATTTCTTTGACAAAGACCTCGTGTTTTGCTTAGAAGCGGATAATCAAGAACAACTCTTTGATCAGGTAGCAACCTTATTGGAAGAACGAAAAATCGTGACTCCAACTTATCGTGAAGCCTTGATCACGCGTGAAAAGTCATTTCCGACTGGCTTAGATATGGAATTTCTGGGAAAGGACTTGCCAAACATAGCGATTCCTCATACAGATATTGTTCATAATCTGGCTGAGAAAGTAGTGGTTGTTCGATTGGAAAAACCAGTAACTTTTCACAATATGATTGCTCCTGATAAGGAAGTGGAAGTATCTCTACTCTTCTTTATCATTAACAATTCAAGTTCGAGTCAAACCAACATTCTTGCTCAGTTAATGGATTTCTTTACAGGGAATGGTCATCTAGAAGATTTATCAAATATTTCTGAACCAGAAGCCTTGTATACCTATATCGCTGAAGCAACAGCTTAACTTTGTTTATTAAATAAAAATATAAATTGGAGGAAATCCTAATGATTAAAATTCTCGCTGCCTGCGGTGCAGGTGTAAACTCAAGTCACCAAATCAAAAGTGCTCTTGAAGAAGAACTCGCAAACCGCGGGTACGATGTTCACTGCGATGCAGTTATGGTAAAAGATGTGAATGAAGACCTTATCAAAGGATATGATATCTTTACACCAATCGCTGCAACTGACCTTGGTTTTGAACCAGGAATTCCAGTAATTGAAGCTGGGCCAATCTTGTTCCGTATTCCAGCAATGAGCGCTCCAGTATTTGATAATATTGAGGCAGCTATCAAAGAACACGGACTAAGTTAATTATTATTTTGTAAGATTCCATAAAAATAAAGGGAGGAACTATTATGGATGTCATTATCGAACTAGCCAATAAGATTTTCAAGCCAGTCTTGGAAATGGGTGGTCCTATCATCATGCTGATCATCTTGACAGTATTGGCCTTACTATTTGGAGTGAAATTCTCCAAAGCGCTTGAAGGTGGTATCAAACTTGCCATCGCTCTTACTGGTATCGGTGCTATCATCGGTATGCTCAACGGAGCTTTCTCAGCATCTCTTGCGAAATTCGTTGAAAATACTGGTATTCAATTGAATATCACTGACGTTGGTTGGGCACCACTTGCAACCATCACTTGGGGATCTGCTTGGACACTTTACTTCTTGCTTGTAATGTTGATTGTCAACGTTGTGATGCTTGCAATGAAGAAAACGGACACACTTGACGTCGATATCTTTGATATTTGGCACTTGTCAATCACTGGTCTTTTGATCAAATGGTATGCAGACAACAATGGTGTTAGCCAAGGAGTTTCACTTTTCATCGCAACTGCAGCAGTTGTCCTGGTAGGTGTTTTGAAAATCATCAACTCTGACTTGATGAAACCAACATTCGACGACCTTCTTAATGCACCAAGTTCATCACCAATGACTTCAACTCACATGAACTACATGATGAACCCAGTTATCATGGTTTTGGATAAGATCTTCGATAAAGTATTGCCAGGTCTTGATAAATATGACTTTGATGCTGCAAAATTGAACAAGAAAATCGGTTTCTGGGGATCTAAATTCTTCATTGGTTTCATTCTTGGTATCGTTATTGGTTTGATGGGAACTCCACACCCAGTTGCTGGTGTAGAAGGAGCCGATAAATGGGAACTTGTTATTAAAGGTTGGTTGAGTCTTGGTTTGACTGCCGGTGTCAGTTTGGAGCTCTTCTCACTTATCGGATCTTGGTTCATTGCAGCCGTAGAACCACTTTCACAAGGTATTACAAACGTTGCTACTAAACGTCTTCAAGGACGTAAATTTAACATCGGTCTTGACTGGCCTTTCATTGCTGGTCGTGCTGAAATCTGGGCTTGTGCCAACGTACTTGCTCCAATCATGCTAGTAGAAGCAGTGCTTCTTTCAAACGTCGGAAATGGTATCTTGCCACTTGCAGGTATCATCGCTATGGGTGTGACTCCAGCTCTCTTGGTTGTTACACGTGGTAAATTGCTTCGTATGATCATCTTCGGAACACTCTTGTTGCCTCTCTTCCTTCTTTCAGGTACTCTTATCGCTCCATTTGCAACTGAACTTGCGAAAGGTGTAGGTGCCTTCCCAGAAGGTGTGAGCCAAACTCAGTTGATCACTCACTCAACTCTTGAAGGACCAATCGAAAAACTATTTGGTTGGGCAATCGGTAATGCTACAACAGGTGATATCAAAGCAATCCTTGGTGCAGCAGCCTTCCTTGTATTCTATGTAGGTATCTTTGCTTGGTATAGAAAACAAATGATCAAACGTAACGAAGAATACGCAGCAAATGCTAAATAATTCGCTCCTATAAAATGTAAATTGTAAAAACTAGGTTGTCAATTTCCGATGTTGGGAGTGGCAACCTAGTTTTTTATATAAAAATCTAAAAATAGTTGGAGAATATTATGTTAATTGAAATCAAATCAGACCAGTTAACGGTCCAGTTTAAAACCTTAGGTGGCGCCTTGTCGTCGATCAAGGATCGAGAAGGCATTGAGTATCTGTGGCAAGGAGATGCCACTTACTGGAGTGGACAAGCGCCAGTACTTTTTCCAATCTGCGGCTCTTTAAGGGAAGATTCAGCCTTCTACAGTCATGCAGATGGAACGGAAACGAAAGGAAAGATTCCTCGCCATGGTTTGGTCCGTAAAAAAGAATTTGACTTAGTTGAACAAACAGAAAACAGCGTAACCTTTGCTATTGAAGATGATGAGAATACTTATCAGAACTATCCTTATCATTTCCGTCTTGAAATCACTTATCTAGTGACCGGCAAGACTGTCCGTACTCAATACAAAATCTATAATAAAGAAACGAATAAAGTAATGCCATTCTTTATAGGAGGACATCCAGGATTTAATTGTCCTCTGCTAGAAGGCGAAACTTATGAAGATTACTATTTAGAGTTTGAGAAAGAAGAGACTTGCTCTGTTCCACGTCCTTTCCCAGAAACTGGCATGTTAGACTTTCAAGATAGAAGTCCATGGTTGGATTCGCAAAAGGAAGTGGATCTCAGTTACGATCTGTTTAGTGTTGATGCAGTGACTTTGGATGAGTTGCAATCCAGAACAATTTCCCTTCGTTCTCGTAAACATGAGAAGGGATTAAAAGTACACTTCCAAGAGTTTTCAAATCTCATCATTTGGTCAACTTTGAATAAGGGACCTTTCATTGCCTTTGAACCTTGGTCTGGTTTGTCAACATCTCTTGAAGAAGGAGATCATTTAGAAGATAAGAAAAACGTTCGTCTCCTAAAACCTGGTCAAGTAGATCAGATTGGCTTTGATATTGAAATATTTTAGATAAAAAACCACAAAAACAAACATTTACTGTTGACTTTTTCTATAAATAGGAGTATATTATGTTGGTAAACAACAAATGATGTTTGTAACAAACAAATAATCACTTGTTATATTCTCTTTCGCGGAGAAAGTTTGTTTCTAGGAAATTGATTTCCTGGACTTGGATAAGGTGTTATTCATCTCATTCAATCAAATTTGTCAATAAACTGCTAGAAAGTCTTTTGTAGGTAAACTGCTAGTTATAAAAGTCTTTACTGGCCTAGAATAATAAAAAGGAGTAAACAATATGTCTATTGTTATCGGTGCAGATGCTGCAGGTTTGAGATTGAAAGAAGTTGTGAAAGACTTCTTGGAAAAAGAAAACTTCCACGTTGTGGATGTTACAGCTGAAGGTCAAGACTTTGTTGATGTGACTCTTGCTGTTGCTGCAGAAGTAAACAAAGAAGAACAAAACCTTGGTATCGTGATTGATGCTTATGGTGCTGGTCCATTCATGGTCGCAACTAAAATCAAAGGAATGGTTGCTGCAGAAGTTTCAGATGAACGTTCAGCTTATATGACTCGTGGACACAACAACTCACGTATGATCACTATGGGTGCACAACTTGTTGGTGATGAATTGGCTAAAAATATTGCTAAAGGTTTTGTTAACGGTAAATACGACGGTGGTCGTCACCAAATTCGTGTTGATATGTTGAACAAAATGTGCTAATTAGATTACAGTAAGAAAGGTAAATTAAAAATGAGAATTGCAATTGGATGTGACCACATCGTAACAGATGAAAAAATGGCGGTTTCAGAATTTTTGAAATCAAAAGGATATGAAGTCATCGACTTTGGTACCTATGACCACACACGTACTCACTACCCAATCTTTGGTAAAAAGGTTGGTGAAGCTGTTACAAGCGGTCAAGCTGATCTTGGGGTATGTATCTGTGGTACTGGTGTTGGTATCAACAACGCTGTAAATAAAGTTCCAGGAGTTCGTTCTGCCTTGGTTCGTGATATGACAACAGCGCTTTATGCTAAAGAAGAACTCAATGCCAACGTTATCGGTTTCGGTGGTAAAATTACAGGTGAATTGCTTATGTGCGATATCATTGAAGCTTTCATCAATGCTGAATACAAACCATCAGAAGAAAATAAAAAATTGATTGCGAAAATTGAGCACGTTGAAACTCACAATGCTCATCAAGCAGATGCAAACTTCTTTACAGAATTCCTTGAAAAATGGGATCGCGGTGAATACCACGACTAAGAGGTGACGCATGATTTTAACAGTCACAATGAATCCATCCATTGATATTTCTTATCCTTTGGATGAATTGAAAATTGACACTGTCAACCGTGTGGTGGACGTGACCAAGACAGCTGGTGGTAAAGGGCTCAATGTTACACGAGTTCTTTCAGAATTTGGTGATTCTGTCCTTGCTACTGGTTTGGTCGGTGGTAAACTTGGTGAGTTTTTAGTAGGGCATATCGATGATAAAGTAACGAAACGTTTCTTCTCGATTCAAGGAGAGACTCGTAACTGTATCGCCATTCTACATGGTTACAACCAAACAGAAATCCTTGAAAAAGGACCTGAAGTTCTGGAACAAGAAGGGCAAGATTTCTTGGCTCATTTCGAGAATCTTCTTGACACTGTAGAAGTAGTGGCCATTTCAGGTAGTCTTCCAGCTGGTCTTCCAGTTGACTATTATGCAAACTTGGTGAAGCTTGCTAATCGCGCAGGAAAACCAGTTGTTCTGGATTGCTCAGGTGCTGCCCTTCAGGCGGTTCTTGAATCACCACACAAACCAACAGTTATCAAACCAAATAACGAAGAATTGTCTCAGCTTCTTGGGAAAGAAGTTTCAGAAGATTTGGATGAATTAAAGGAAGTTCTTCAAGAGCCTCTATTTGCAGGGATTGAGTGGATTATCGTTTCACTTGGTGCAAATGGTGCTTTTGCAAAACATGGGGATACTTTCTACAAGGTAGATATTCCTAGAATTCAGGTAGTCAACCCTGTCGGATCTGGAGATTCTACTGTAGCAGGAATTTCTTCAGGACTTCTTCATAAAGAATCGGATGCAGAATTACTCATCAAGGCAAATGTCCTTGGTATGCTCAATGCTCAAGAAAAAATGACAGGTCATGTCAATATGGCCAACTATCAAGCTTTATATGATCAATTAATAGTAAAAGAGGTATAAAATGGCTTTAACAGAACAAAAACGTGCACGCTTAGAAAAACTTTCAGATGAAAATGGCATTATCTCAGCTCTTGCCTTTGACCAACGTGGTGCTTTGAAACGCCTCATGGCTCAATACCAAACAGAAGAGCCAACAGTGGCTCAAATGGAAGAACTCAAAGTCTTGGTTGCAGATGAATTGACCAAATACGCATCATCTATGCTTCTCGACCCAGAGTATGGACTTCCAGCTACAAAAGCGCTTGATCCAAATGCTGGTCTTCTCCTAGCTTATGAGAAAACTGGCTACGACACAACAAGCACTAAACGCTTACCAGACTGCTTGGATGTT